>NZ_JACEHK010000012.1 GCF_025377685.1 Anaerobacillus sp. CMMVII
CCTTTCATTCCCCTTTTTTTTACATAATTTTTTTGAAAATAATGTTACATTTCTAATTAATTCTATGACTCAGTTTCTTTTTCTTGTCTTGCTGTCCATTTTGATAGAAGAATTCGTCTAATTACCTGCAATATTATTGAACAAACGAACTCCAAAAGCAAAGATTGCAGCTAAGTATAAGTCTACACCAAGATGAACACCTAGAAAAGCTAAACTTGCAGCTAAAAGGATATTTGAGAAAAAACCGGTAACAAAGACATTTTCTTCAAACGTATTTTGTAAATGGGCCCTTATTCCTCCAAATAGCGTATCCAGAGCTGCGAGTACTGCTATCGACAAGTAGCTTGTATATGCATCTGGTATTCTAAACTCCGTCCAAAACCCAGGAGAAGACCTATAAGTAGCCCAATAACTGGCAACCACATGTTATGACTTCCTCCTTTACTGGCTGTAAATAACGGATTCTGAACGATTGATCGTATCCAGGTACCGTCGTGAAATTAATTGGTGTAGAAGTTAAACTTAAATTTTCAATGGCAAAATACTCTACAGATTGGGAGACAATCATCTCATGATGAAGCTTTTCTGCATCATTTGCTAGTACTTTTACCTTTAAAGGTAAATTTGGAATCCTTCTAGCGTTAACATGCGTTACACCATTTACATCTCGAATTGCTGATGTAGAAATAAACCTTTGGTTTCCGATTGCGATTTCTTTTGCATTGTATATATTCAACTCGTTAATTAAGATCCTTAATAAATGAGGTGGAACCTGTTGGGGTACGTAACCGAAGTCAGTATACATTGGTTTAATTTCAATGATAATCCCTTCCCCACTAACTGGGGTCAACCCGGCTCGTTCCTTTAAGCCATTTAATGCATCGATCATTACATCTTCTAAGTTTTCTTTTTCCTGTAGCTGACTTAGTAATAAAAACTGTTTTTTCTATCTCTTGATTCAACTCTTGCTGTCTTTCTTTCTCAATCCTGAGATCTTGCTGTAGCTGTAATATATCTCGGGTATCTCGGATTACAGGTTCCTTTGTTGTCTTAAATTGAATCGCGACCATAAAACCAATGATTGTTGTTACAATTGCAAAAATGATCATCCTATCCTTCATTGGTTTCACCCTCTCTCTGATAAATAAGGATCCATGATAATCAAGTCCTTCTTTTCAATTTTCACTTCAATTTGATCAGAGAGTAATTGATCCCGTACACCACCAGGTAAATGCAAGGAGTCATGTAGCTTATCAGGATCTCCTATAGCAGTTATAACAAAAGGTGCAAAAGAAGTATTACCGTCAATCCGTATAACAGGACCAACACACTGTATATACGATCTGTTTGAGATTCTTTGACCATTTACAGCAATTGCTTCAGCTTGAGTTACCAATAACTCATGAATAACTGTTTGAATATGAAACTCATGAACAATATAAAAATTAGGATTTTCTCCTTCCGGTACGTAATGGGCATCCGTTAACGTAACCTCAATACCTGGTCCCTTCACACCCACACTACCTGTTGCCATACGAAGTTTATCAAGATCTTCTACTAGATTAAAATAAGTACGTTCTTGGAAGGCTATTTCTTCCTCAATCGCAGTAATTTCTGCTTGGATAGCTCGTAATTCTTCAGATAAATTCCGGTTTACAGATTGTTCAAACAAAACCTGGTTTCGTAATTCATCTTCTTTTTTCCATTGTCTCTCGGTAATGACTTGACTATTCGGTGTTTCATTAGCAAATTGATACGATAGCGCAAGAATAAAACCCGTTATAATTAAGATAACAGAGAGAACGACATGATTACCCTTCACTTTCAATTTCTTGTTCCTCCTCATTATCAAATTGTTCGAAATAAGGATTCATTTTCATATGGATAATCCCTTTAATATTTGGATCTAATTCCTTAATAATTGCGGGATAAGAAGCAATTTTTTGAGAAAAATGTCGCACAGTCGAACTAACCTTAAAGCCATCATTCATGTAGAGAGTAATTCTTAAAGGATCTTCTGGTACAGGTGTGAAATAAATTTCTGAAATTCGATGAATTAAACTCTCAGGTAAATTACTTAATTCTGCCGCCATTTCTGCTAATTCCTCATCTATACTCCATCCAATTAATAAAGGCGCGTCTGTAGGAAAGCGCTTGACAGCCTTTTCCTCCTCAAGTATCATACCCGACTCCAAGATTGGATGGTTTTTCCCATCTACAACTAAGTACGCTACTCTTGCATATTCATTCACTTTAATTTGCAGAGTATTCGGAAATATGCGCTCAATCATGACATCGTTGATTTCGTGCAACTCTCTTAATTTCCCCTCTATCAATTCCTTATTAACTCCCCAAAAGCTTGTCCTTTCGTTAAGCCCACTAACAGTAATAATTGTCTCATCAGATACATAACGATTGCCATCAATTCGTATATTCTTAACATCACTTAATGATGATTGGAAATAGATAACTGTAAGTAATAATACGAAAAAGAATGAAAGATAGAATATTAGCCGTCTATTTGAGCGTTGTTTTCGTTGAATTCTAAGCTTTGGAATTCGATCTTCAAGGGTTATCACCTTTTTTTGATCCATAACAGCCTTCCTCCATTGTAAGCTATGTTAACTTATTATAAATGAGACTGAAGTCCTTATACTCCTGTCACTCGTCGTAAAACTTTAGGTTTATCCTTCCAATGATGAAAATCAGATTTTTCAGTAGTACACTTCATGTTACATAGCAACAATATAATATTATCTTAGCTTCTATCTGTTTTGTAAACAAGTAATTACTTTGAAATACTTCAAAACGGCATACATTAATATGCCGTTTTGCTAAAAGTAATTATATTACAATTAAATGTACCATAAATTATAAGTTTTTACACACTTCAATTTCCAACTAATTCTACTTCAGTTTCCATCTCAACTTGAAATTTTCGATATACTTCTTTTTTAATATGATCTATTAGATTTAATACATCACTTGCTTTTGCACCGCCAACGTTCACAATAAAATTGGCGTGCATTGTTGAAACCTGAGCTCCACCGACTGTGTATCCTTTTAATCCTGCATCTTCAATTAGCTTTCCAGCATGATGAGGGAGAGGATTACGGAAAACACTCCCACAGCATGGATAGTCCCAAGGTTGAGTAGTTTTCCGATATTGCTTATTCTTTTGAATTTCAGCAATTATTTCTTCTCTGTTTCCTTTCTGCAAAAGGAAAATGGCTTCTAAACAAATACCGTGATCTCTTTGTAGTCTAGAAGTTCGATAGGAAAACTCCATCTCTGTGTTACTATACCATTTCACAGTACCATCAGGATAAAGAACTCTAGCCTTTTGTAATATGTTTGAAATATCCGATTTATGTGCACCAGCATTCATGAAAACAGCACCACCAACCGAACCGGGAATGCCTCCTGCAAACTCTAAGCCGGATAATCCCTGCTTACTTAATAGGGTAGCAAGTTTAATTAAAGAGAAACCTGCCCCCACCCTAACTTCTTCTCCATTTATTTCTAAATGGTCGATAGCATCGCTAATCTTAATAACTACCCCTTTAATCCCTTCGTCTGAAATCAAAAGGTTTGATCCCCGACCAATTATAAAAACGGGTACTTTACTTTCATTTGCGAGCTGAAGGGTAGTAATTAAACCCTCAATATCTTTAGGAATAACTAAAACCTCGGCTGGGCCGCCAATTTTCCATGTTGTATGGTTAGCCAAAAGCTCATTTTCCTTTAATAGGCCGACATTAGCTTCTTCTAGCCTTTTAAGAAGTCGCTCCATATTTATCCTCCATTCTTTTAAAAAACTATTTGAACATTGATTTGTTGTGTTTTTGTTGTTGGCTTAGCCACCTAAATTGAATAGGTCAAGCTAATAAAAATGTTAGCACGTAATTGATTTTTACACTTCTCAACTTGCAAGAAGTAGCACTATTACGAAAAGAGCCTCTATTAAGTAAGTTGCTTCATTAATTCATACATGTTTTTTCCTGCTTCTGGCATACCTTGTTTTAAAGCAGCTTTATGCATTTGTTGCCAATTCGCTTCATTAAGTAATATATTGTCGATTTCCTTTAACAAAATGTCTCCTGACATTTCTTTTTCTAATTTAAGAACCGCAGCACCATGATCACTTAAAGCTCTAGCATTTTTCTCTTGGTGATTATTCGTTACATACGGACTCGGAATTAATATACTTGGCAAGCCGATGGCAGTTATCTCGGCTAAAGTTGTAGCCCCTGCACGTGCGACAATTAAATCAACATTTTTAAGGACTTCTGGCATATTATGAATGAATGGTTCAATTCTCATATTAGCTGGGTTGCCTTGCTCCTCTACTTTTGCCATAACATTGTCATAATGCACTTCTCCAGTAACATATAAAAATTGATAGTCTCTAGTTGCTGCTTCCTTTAAAACATTTAAGAAAGCCTCATTAATTGGTCTAGCACCTCTACTACCACCAACTATTAAGACTGTTTTTTTATGTCTATTTAACCCCATCTCAGTTAAACGATCTTTTTCAGCCACGATTGCTGCTTCAGTTGCCCTAGGGTTACCAGTATATACAACTTTCTCTTTTGGGAAAAAGGATTGTGATTCCTTAAACGAAATAGCTACTTTATCGACGTATTTGCTTAAAAATTTATTTGTTAAACCGGGGACACTATTTTGTTCATGAACAATCGTTGCAATCTTTAATTTTGCTGCTGCATAAACAACAGGCCCACAAACATAACCTCCAGTTCCAATAACAATGTCTGGTTTAAACTCCTTGATTAATTGCTTTGAGCGGGAAACACCTTGAAAAAACCGGATGATTGTCTTTACATTATCAAGTGACAATTTCCGTTTAAATCCGGTAATATTAATAGTCTTAAAGGGAATTTTTTCCCTTTTTACTAACGTGCTTTCTAGCCCCTTTTCTGTTCCTATATATAAAAACTCCGCATTTGGTTCTGTTTTCTTAATTTCTTTAATAAGAGCTAATGCAGGATAAATATGTCCACCTGTCCCGCCACCACTAACAATAACTTTCATTTATACACGCACCTCCATTTGAAAAGAAAATCTTTTCATCTCTCCATTATATCTTAAATTACTAGTAAATATCACATTTAAATAGAAAAAAGCCCTACTATTTAGGGCGAAAGTAAAATCTAACATGTACGATGTAGGATGTAAAATGTAAAGTGCTAAAAGTTAAGCTTCGGAGCTAACTCTCTAAAAATTCTACATTCTTAATTCTACATTACACTCAATATCTTGCATATCTACTAACATTCAGCAATACTCCAACTGCAACAAGCATTAAGGTTAGTGATGACCCACCATAGCTTAAAAATGGTAAGGTGATGCCTGTAACTGGCATGAGACCAATAACAACACCAATATTAATCATCACTTGAATAGCGATCATACCGATAATACCAATAGCGAGCAAGCTTCCAAATAGATCTTGGGCACCAAGGGCCACACGGATCCCCCGCCAAAGTAAAATACTAAACAATAGAATAACAAACGTACCTCCAATAAAGCCGAGCTCCTCAGAAAGAATGGCAAAGATAAAGTCTGTTTGCGGTTCAGGAAGGTAAAAAAACTTTTGACGACTTTCCCCTAAACCTAGCCCCATTAAACCTCCAGGACCTATAGCATACAATGACTGGATAATTTGAAATCCACTTCCTAATGGATCTGACCATGGATCTAAAAACGAAGTAATCCGTTTTATACGATACGGTGCTGAGATGATTAATGCAGCAAGTCCACCTAAACCTAGCAACCCTAAACCAACAAAGTGGCTCGTCTTTGCTCCTGATACATAGATCATGACAATACAGGTGCCTACCATAACAGCACCAGTTCCTAAATCTGGTTGAAGCATAATTAACCCGAAAGCCAACATGACTAACGAAAGCGAGGGGAGTAAACCTTGCTTAAATTTGGTGATTTTCTTTGATTTTCAGATAGATATTTTGCAAGAAAAGCAATCATTGCAAATTTCATAAATTCCGAAGGTTGAATAGAAAAAGCACCAACCCCTAACCAACTTCGGGCCCCACCTCTCACTAATCCTACACCGGGGATAAGAACAATAATAAGTAAAATAAAGCAAATGATTACAATCAATTTTGCATGTTTACGCCAAACCCAATAATCAACATTCATAATTGTAAACATAGCTATAACCCCTAGTCCTGCAAAGAACAACTGTCGTTTCGCAAAGAAGAATGAATCATCAAACTTATATGTTGCCCAAACAGCACTAGCACTATAAACCATAATCATACCTACAGTTAGCAAAGCTAGAGTTGTAATAATTAAAACAAAGTCTGGTGTAGATTTCGTTTTAGGCAATATGGAACACCTCATTCATTTTGAATTTGGGCAAGCCCCTATTACCTATATCTATGCCTCGGGTAGGAAAACATGTCCTTTATTTTGCTAATTTATAAACTGCTTCAATAAAGGTCTCTCCTCTTTCTTCAAATGTTTTAAATTGGTCCCAACTAGCACACGCGGGTGAAAGTAATATGACGTCGCCACTCTCAGAATACTGATAAGCCAAATTCACTGCTTCGGTAACATTATTAACGATTTTGATAAATGTCAACCCTGCTTTCACGGCTGCTCGTTCAAGCTTCGGTGCAGTTTCACCATATAGAACGATTCCTTTTAACTTTTTTAAGTCAGGAATTAATTCATCAAATTCATTTCCACGATCTAAACCACCTGCAAGAAGAATTACAGGTTGCGTGAAAGCTGTAATAGCAACCTTTGTTGCTAACATATTTGTTGCTTTAGAATCATTATAGAATTTCCGATCATTAATCTCTGTTACAAATTGGGTTCGATGTTTTACACCTGCAAAGGTGGAAAGCACTTCAACAATTTGTGAAGTAGTAGCGCCAGCTAACTTGGCAGCACAAATAGCAGCTAAAATATTTTCTAAATTATGAGCACCAGGAAGAACAACTTTTTCTAATGAAATGATTTCTTCGTTTTGGAAATAAATACAATTATTTTCAATATAAGCTCCATTCTCGACTTTTTTCTTAACAGAGAAGAGAACTTTTGTACCTAATGCTTTTTCAGATAGCATCATAACTTCTAGATCATCTTCATTTACGACACAGAAATCTACTGAAGTTAGGTTTTCAAAGATTTTTGCTTTAGCTAATCCATAATCGTTTCTCGTTCCATGATAGTCTAGGTGAGCATCAAATAAATTTAAGAAAACGGCAATTTTCGGGTGAAACTCTCTAGTGCCCATTAGCTGAAAACTTGAAACTTCTGTAACAAGAATATTCTCAGCCGTTGCATTTTCTGCAACTTCACAAGAAACTGTACCAATATTTCCTGCGAGTAAAGGAACTCTTTTGCTTTCCTTTAGCATTTCGTAAATAAGAGTTGTTGTGGTTGTTTTACCATTTGAACCAGTTATTGCGATCATTTCAGCTTCTGATATGATTGAAGCTATTTCAATTTCTGTCACGACAGAAATTCCTTTTTCCAACGCTTTTTGAATTAAAGGGTTAGAATAAGGAATTCCTGGGTTTTTTACAACTAAATCAAATTTTCTATCCATAATTTCTAAAGGGTGTCCGCCACAGATCACCTCAATACCAAGTTCTTGAAGTTCAAGAGCCTGTGGGTTTTCTGCTAATGGCTTGTAATCATTGACAATTACTTCAGCTCCAAGCTTATGTAAAAGCTTACCAGCAGCTAAACCACTTTTAGCTAGGCCAACAACCAGAATTACTTTACCGTTAAAATACGTAGTATTCTTCATCTCTACATCCACACCTCTAAGTAAATTCCTAGTACTGCAAATACTAGCCCAACTAGCCAAAAAGTAACGACTACACGCCATTCAGACCATCCAGACAATTCATAATGGTGATGCAGGGGGCTCATTTTAAATACACGTTTCCCTGTAGTCTTAAAGGAAATTACTTGAATGATAACAGAAAGGGTTTCAATTACAAAAACGCCACCAATAATCACCAGTAAAATTTCCATTTTTGTTAAAATAGCTACTGCAGCAATCGCTCCACCTAAAGCGAGAGAACCAGTATCTCCCATAAATACTTTTGCGGGGTGAGCATTAAAAACTAAAAATCCTAGCACGCCACCAACCACCGCCGCGCAAAACATAGCAATATCCATTTGTTCTGCACTAAAGGCAATAATTGCAAATGCTCCAAAAGCGATAGCCGCTGTTCCGGCAAGCAAACCATCTAAGCCGTCTGTTAAGTTGACGGCATTAGAAGCACCGACAAGCATGACAACGATTAATACTAAATATAATACTCCAATATCGATACCTACATCTGTTCCAGGAATCGCTATTACGGTTGAAAAGTTTAACTGTTTAATCACGATATAAAAGATAGTAGCGATAATTAACTGACCAACTAATTTTTGTTTTGAAGTTAGACCTAGATTTCGTTTTAAGACTACCTTTATAAAATCATCTAAAAATCCTAAAAGACCAAAACCAACTGTTACCAATAGCAACAAATAAATCTCCGTTGAAAGACTGTCAAATTGTCCCACCATAATCAATGTCGTAATGACAATTGAAAACAAAATCATAACTCCACCCATTGTAGGCGTACCACTCTTTTTTTGGTGAGATTTAGGTCCTTCTTCCCTTATACTTTGACCAAATTTCAATCTCCTTAAAAAGGGAATAATTATCGGAGACAATATCACTGATATTAAAAATGAAACAACTAGTGTAATAACCATTAATTTCTCAGGCATAACCCAATCCCCCTTTCCTAGCTATATAGGTCTTTGGTGATCGTTTCTAACTTCATTCCTCGTGAAGCTTTAATAAGAACGATACTTCCATTATCCAATAAAGGTAATAAATTTTCTTTTACATCTTCTTTTGTTTTATACGAGCTTACTACTATTTTATCGTTGTTATGCTCTAATAATGCCTCCGCAATCCATTTTCCTAGTTCACCTACTGTGAAAAGATGAGTAATTGGTGAAGAAATTACATTTGCTACTGAGCGATGAAGCTCTCGCTCATCTTCCCCTAACTCATACATATCACCAAGCACTAGAATTCTTTTCTTAAAACCATGTAGTTGTTTTATGGTTTCAATTGCCGCTTTCATCGATGTAGGACTAGAATTATATGCGTCATTAATAATTGTAGAGTTATTAATTCCTTGTTTTTTCTCCATTCTCATTCCAGTTAGGACACAATTTTCTAAACCTATTTGAATCCTATGCTCGTTTATACCTAAATATTTACCTACAGCTATTGCATATGTTGAATTTTTAATATTATGCTTCCCTAGTAAATTAAGGGTATATTGTTCCTGATTATTAATGGAAAAATTAGTCACATCGGCTGATTGGTCTACATTTGTAATCTGAAAGTCATTAGCACTGCCATAACCACATGTTAATACGGATAAATGGTCTTTGTTGGTTAACAAAGGTTCATCACCATCGATAATCAAAACGCCTTTATCTTTTAGCCCATCAACAATTTCTAATTTCGCTTTGGCAATTCCCTCGCGACTACCCAATTGCTCGATATGTGATTCACCAATGTTCGTAATTATCGCCAAATCAGGCTTAGCTAGGTTACTTAAGTGAGATATCTCACCAAAGTTATTCATACCCATCTCAAGAATAGCAACCTCACAATCAGTTGGCATAGCCAAAATCGTCAAAGGCAACCCAATGTGATTATTGTAGTTTCCGGCTGTTTTATGAGTTTTAAAAGATGTAGATAAAACTGCATCAATTAGATCTTTCGTAGTTGTTTTTCCATTACTTCCTGTAACACCAATCACTTTAGGTGCGATTTTTTGCAAGTACTTCTTTGCCAGTTGCTCTAATGCCTTTAGGGTATCCTTCACATAAAATATTGGGAAGCTTTCATCCAACCCATCAGGTAGTTTTTTTCCGTCTTCCCACAAAGCAGCAATTGCACCCTTTTCAATCGCACCCTGTAAAAAAGAATGTCCGTCAAAACGCTCACCTATAATAGGTATAAATAAACCATTTTCCACTGCGTTTCGGCTATCAATAAAAACTTCATCAATTCTCATATCCTCGTCCACAGTACCATGACAATTTAGTGCAATTTCTTTGACTAAGTGGATATTAAAGCTCACCTTTCAACATCTCCTTTATCGCCTCACGAGCTACAATTCGATCATCAAAAAAGCTCGTTTCTTTCCCGATGATTTGGTATGTCTCATGCCCTTTGCCTGCTATCACAATTACATCATGTTCTTTCGCCTGTTTTATAGCAAATTGAATAGCCTGTTTACGATCAACAAGCGACGTGTGATCACTTGCATCTGTTAACCCACACTCCATATCGGCAATGATTTGCTCTGGATTTTCGCTTCGTGGGTTATCTGAAGTTAATATCACAAAATCACTAAGTTCGCTTGCAATCTTTGCCATTAGTGGTCGTTTTGTTTTGTCACGATCACCACCACATCCGACGACAACATGAATTTCTCCTTTTGCAAATTCACGTACAGTGTTCAAAACATTCTCTAAACTATCTGGGGTATGAGCATAATCGACGATTACCGTAAAACTTTGTCCAGCATCAACAGGTTCAAAACGACCTGAGACTCCTTCCACTTCTTCTAATGAGTCAATTATTGCTGATAAGGGGACATTTTCAACTAGACCAACTGTCATTGCCGCTAGAGCATTATAGACACTAAACTTGCCAATCATTTTTAATTGCACAGACGTTCGTTCACCAAAAGCAATCACCTCAAATGATGTTCCTTGCGCAGTAATTTGGATGTTCGTTGCTTTAACGTCGCATTCACGATCAATTCCATATGTAACAACTTGTGCCGAAGTCATTTTTTCGTATTCAAGAGAAGCTGGATCATCTCCATTTAAAACAGCTATTTTCAGTTTTTGATTTGAATAGGTATTTCCTAATTGAGCAAATAATAATCCTTTGGCATTTCGATAGGCTTCCATGGTTTCATGGTAATCAAGATGGTCTTGTGTGAGATTTGTAAAAACGGCAATATTAAAATCACAGCCCCTGACCCTCCCTAGGTGAAGCGCATGACTTGATACCTCCATAATGGCCGTGTCAACTCTTCTGTCAACCATCTCAGCAAAAATTTGTTGTAACGATAATGATTCCGGAGTGGTGTTTTTTGTATCAAACGTTTCATCAGCAATCTTCATATACATCGTGCCAATTAATCCAGTTTTTTTGTTCGTATCATTCAATATCTTTTCGATTAGATGGGTAGTTGTCGTTTTCCCGTTCGTCCCTGTCACACCAATTAGACTTAACTTTGTTGTCGGATGATCATAAAAGAAATTAGCGACTATAGCCATTGCCCGCTTTGTATCTTTAACTAATACAACCGGAATATCTACATTTAATGGTTTTTGCGAGATAATAGCAACCGCTCCATTCTCAACAGCTTGCACCGCGTAATCGTGTCCATCTACTGTATATCCTTCAACACAAATAAATAGACTTCCGTCTTTCACCTGCCGGGAGTCCATTTCAATTGACGTAATAGTAGGATTCGTAGAGCCAGTTTTTTTATATTCATATAAACTGCTAATAAGTTCATCTAGTTTTTTCATAATACTTACCTCACAATCGTTTGCTTACTTACTATCGTAACTTATAAAAGTAGATTTTAAACTCTACTTTTACTATTAAATGTTGAATTTTTAATTTTGGTTTCAACTTTAAAACAAAATTGAAAATTCAACATTTAAATTCACTAACATAGGGACGCTTAGTCCCTATGTTAGCTTTCAAAAACACATAGATTCATTTTAATCTTCACTTACCGTTTTGTCACCTAGTAATATTCGGATTGTGGAATATTGATTTACTTTTAGACCCGGATCTGGGGATTGTGCTAATACTATGTCTCCTTCACCACTAATATCTAATTTCAATTCATAATAGGATTCATTTATTTCTCGTCTCGTTCTTCCTACTAAATCTGGTACAACGACTAAAGGTTGATCAGACCAAATTCGTTCTTTCTCTATCTGATCTTTTCGCTTTTCTATTCCCATGGCCCTTAAGCTATCACCAATGATTTTCCCAACAATAGGCGCCGCCACAACACCACCAAATTGAACTGTCCCTTTTGGATTATCGATTGCAACGTACACGACAATTTGAGGATCATCTGCAGGGGCAAAACCAATAAATGATACAATATGATTATTTTCTAAATAGCGACCACCTTGCGCTTTTTGGGCAGTACCCGTTTTCCCACCTACACGATAACCTTCGACAAATGCACCTTTTCCGGTACCTTTGGCCACAACATTTTCAAGAGCATAACGAACTAAAGCACTCGTTTCATCTGAGATGACTCTTCGCTTAGTAACTGGTTGAGTGAAATCTAGTGTTTCTCCTGTCATTGGATCTATCCATTCCTTAGCTATAAACGGAGTGTACAAATACCCTCCATTAATCGCTGCCGAAACAGCAGTAACTTGTTGGAGCGGAGTTACTGCCACACCTTGACCAAAAGCTGTAGTTGCTTGTTCAAGCGGGCCGACACGGTCACGATTAAATAATATCCCTTTACCTTCACCTTGTAAATCAATACCTGTCTTTTCTCCAAACCCAAACTTTTCGATATAATCAAACAAACGATCTTTACCTAAACGCTCACCCAACACAACAAAACCTGGGTTACATGAATTTTGAACAACTTCTAAAAACGTTTGATGTCCATGTCCGCCTTTTTTCCAACAGCGAAGACGATGTCCTGAGACCTCAATAAAACCTGGATCATTAAATGTATCCTTTTCAAGATCTACCTCGCCTTCTTCAAGTGCCGCCGCAAGGGTAATAATTTTAAACGTCGACCCTGGCTCGTATTGCATCCAAACCGGTTTGTTTTGATTATAAATTTCAGGTGGAACGTTTCGGAAATTTTCTGGATCATAGTCTGGTCTGCTAGACATACCTAATATCTCACCTGTATTAGGGTTCATCGCAATGGCAATTGCACCGTCTGGCTTATAAATAGCTTCTGCAATATCAAGTTCCCGTTCAATGATGGTTTGTACCTTTGTATCAATGGTTAATTTCAGATCCAAACCGTCGACTGGTTGTGTGTATTCATCTGCTAAATTTGGCATCCTGCGTCCTTTGGCGTCAGAAAAAAAGGACACATAGCCTTTTTGGCCACTTAACTTCTCATCATAATAAAGTTCAATACCTGTTAAACCCTGATTATCAATACCCGCGAAACCTAGAACGTGAGATAAATAATTCCCAAAAGGATAGTGGCGCTTATTATCTTCAGCAATGTAGACACCCGGGATACCAAGGGCACGAACTTCATTTGCTAGCTGATTGCTAATTTTTCTACCTTCTGGGTTGATACGGACGATTGATTCCTTTTTGGTAAGTAACCCGTAAACTTTCGTATGATCCATCCTTAAAACATCTGCTAACTTTTGCGAGTCCTCTGCAGGATTTTTAATTTGCCTTGGTACGATTAATACTGATGGTGCACTAACATTCGTTGCTAACGGAATTCCATTGCGATCTAGAATTTCACCTCTATTTGCCTCAAATGGAATATTACGACTCCATAAATCCTCAGCTCGATCCGTCAAATCATTTCCCAGTGCAAATTGGACATATCCCAGTCTTAACACAATTACAAAAAAGAATAATAAACCGAAAGATAACACGAAAACTAAACGTCTTCGTACAGTAACATTTGAAACACGCACAACTATATCCCCCTTATCTTAGGTACATTTGTAGGCTTGTTTCACTTTATGCTTGTACGATTAGATTTAGACCACTTGTCCTTTATTACTCCGTGGTTACTTTATCGTCATCCTCATCTTCTTCACCCAAAAAGTCCTCTTCGCTTATAGTATCAGGTGCAGCTAATTCAATAACAAGATAGTCACCTTCGTTTAACTTACGATTTGCAGGTATACTCTGTTTTACAACGAAACCAGTTCCTATGAAATTAGCATTTAAATCTAAAAGATGAGCTAGTTTCATTACATCACGTAAGGACCAACCTACAATATCGGGCATGGTAAAGGAAGTTCCTTCTGTTTGCAAAATTATTTTCTCACCGGGTAAAAGCATCGTTCCACTAGTCGGGACTTGAGATACAATTTTAGTTCCTGAACCAACGATATGAACATCTAAACCTATAGCTGCCAATTCAGATCTACTACTAACAACATCCTTGCCCGTAAAATCTACAATAAGGGACCCTTCATCGATATACCCACCATTACTCGAATGAGCATTTGGAGAGATATTTAAATATTGAAGACTATGCTTCATCACCGATGTGAAGATTTGTGAAACCGGAGCTGAACCTTGTTCATAAAGCTCAATTTTTGGACGATCTACAGCAACATAAACAATAAGCTGTGGGTTAGATTTAGGGGCAACGCCGATAAATGAATAAATATATTGCCCATGGCCACTTAGATAGCCTGGTCCTTCCGGATTTGATATTTCAGCAGTACCAGTTTTACCTGCTATTTCAAATCCTTCAATATAATACGGCTTACCTGTTCCTGCAGGTGAGGTAACAACAGTCTCCATTAATTCCAATACTTTTTCTGCTGTTTTAATTGATATAGGTTCACCTACAATCGTTGGTTCAGTGGTTTTTACCAATTCGCCTGTATGTGGATTAACGATGCTGTTAATGATATAAGGTTTCATCATTTTACCGCCATTTGCTATAGCAGTGGCAGCTTGAATTTGTTGAATTGGTGTAATCGCTGACCCTTGCCCAAATGCTGTTGTAGCCGCATCAATTAAGTACGAATCAGCAATTAAACTACTAGCTTCATTAGGAAGATCAATTCCTGTTGGATTTCGAAACCCGAATCGGTCTAAGTAATCGTATAAACGTTCGGGTCCTAACCTCTCCATAGCTAAAATTGAGAAAGCAACATTCGAAGAACGTTGAAAACCTTCATCAAATGGGATTTTGCCCCAACCTAAACCTTGATTATGGTCACGTACTCTACGTCCACCGATTTGATAACTACCAGATTGAAAGAGTTCTTCGCCATTGTATACTCCTTCCTCAATTGCTGCTGCTAGCGAGAATATTTTCATTGTAGAACCAGGCTCAAAGCGAGATGAGACTGCAAAATTCGTATAATTTGTTATTTCTTCATAAAAATTTGGATTAAAGCTTGGTCTGTTACTCATTGCTAGAATTTCACCCGTTTTTGGATCTGCAACAATTGCCATCATACGTTCTGGTTTATAACGCTCGTCTACTTGCGACATGACCTGCTCAAGAGCCATTTGGATGTTCGCATCAAGGGTTAAATAAACATCAAATCCATTTTTCGGCATTTCAATGGTTTCTTCAATATTTGGAAGTTTAATTCTTTTACGGTCACTTAAATATTGAACAAAACCATCTTCTTTTTCTAACAGTTCATTTAAACTACTCTCAAGTCCCATCCTTGCTTTAGACATATCTCGTTCAGTATAACCAATGACGTGTGAGGCAAAAGTTTGTTTAGGATAATAACGTCGGGGCTCTTTTCTAAACGTAATTCCTTTAAGTTCTAGGTCTTCAATTTCTCGTTTTTTCTCTAAACTTAAATTTTTTGTCCCTATACCTAATTCTACTTGGAAACGACCATCTACCGAAAGTAGCCTCTCTAAATCTTCAGCACTTCTTTCAACAATAGGTGCTAATTTCTCTGCTGTTACTTTTGGGTCCTCAACACGATTCCTAGAGTCTTTATCTAATATCGCAACAAGTGTGTATGATGGAATTTCTTCAGCAAGTGCGTCACCAAATCGATCATAAATTGTCCCACGTTTTCCTTCAACAATCTGTTTTGTTGTCCAGCGGTTTTCGGCGATTGTTTGGAGCTCCTGCCCGTTCACACTCTTATTCACCTGTATATACCCAATTCTAGTAAATAATAAAGAAAATAGTAAAATAAATACACCAAGTAACACCACTGCTCTAACATTCATTTTATTAAATTTAAAAGTAGCCAAGATGATCACCTATTATATGTGAAAAACTAGTCCAAATTTGAACTAGTTTTGCACAACCTTTACATTTTTATCGTTCAACGTCATCCCAAGCTGTTCTGTTGCAATTTGTAGTATCCGATCAGGCGCAGAAAGTTCAGTTACTTGCAACTGTAGTGCTTCATTATTCGTAACTTGGTTGTTAATTGAGCGTTCTAGGGCATGAATTTCACTATTTGTTATGTAGATAGAAGCATAGGTTGAAATGATTAAATAGGCAGCAAAGGCAACTCCAATAATCGTTGTGAAGTACAAAAACTTTTCACCGCTTGTAATCCGACTTTTAACTCTTGGATCTTTTTGTTTGCTCGTAGTAATATCATGATTTGAATTCTCTCTAGCTGTCTTGCAAGATTGCTCATTCAATCAAACCTCCTTTTGTTTTTCAGCAATTCGTAGTTTTGCAGAGCGCGACCGCTTATTTGCATCTACCTCATCATCCGACGGTACAATCGGTTTTCTTGTAATTAATTTTAGGATAGGTTCGTATCCTTCAGGAATTACTGGCATATTCCTTGGGATTTCAGGACCAGTACTAGCTTCCTTAAAAACACTTTTACAAATACGATCTTCTAGCGAGTGGAACGTTATGACAGCAATTCGACCACCAACTTTGGTAATCTCAATAGCCCCTTTAACGGCATCCTCAAACGCTTGAAGTTCATCATTGACAGCGATACGTATCGCCTGAAATGTTCGTTTTGCAGGATGTCCACCCGTTCTCCTTGCCGGAGCCGGAATGGCGTCTTTAATAATTTCAACCAATTCCCCTGTCGTTTCAATACGCTTATGATTTCGATAAGCTTCTATTTTCCGGGCAATTTGTTTTGCAAAACGCTCCTCACCATATTTGGAAATAATCCGCATTAGTTCATGAAAAGACCACTCATTAACTATTTCTTCTGCGGTTAGTGGTGAAGATTGATCCATTCGCATGTCCAATGGAGCATCATGATTATAGCTAAAACCTCGATCTGCTTCATCTAGTTGTGGAGATGATACTCCCAGATCAAAAAGTACACCATCTACACGTTCAACACCACGCTGATTTAATTCATGAACTAAATAACGAAAATTACTTTTAATAATGGTAAATCGACCTTCGTATTCTGACAACTTTTCTTTCGCATGCATAATAGCAATGTCGTCTTGATCAAAGCATATAAATGTCCCTCGGTTGATAATTGCGACAAGATTAATTCTGAGTGGCCTGCCCCCCCAAGAGTACAGTCTACATAAATGCCATCTCGCTTAATATTTAATCCAGCTACGGATTCTTCCTTTAAAACTGTAATGTGATCGAACATAATAAACACCTTCTTATGGATATGTACTTTTTCTATGTTGCAACAAATGAGAGCTGTTTATCCTACATTGACCAATTTGTTTACTAATCAAATACACGAACCCTCGATTATCGAAAAACTTATAAATCAAAATCAACAATTCCTTCTGCAATTTCACTAAAGGAATCTTCAGATTGAGCAAAGTACTCCTCCCAAGTGGACTTACTCCATACCTCCACACGATTGGAAACACCAATGACAACACATTCCTTCTCCAAACTTGCATATTGACGCAATGGCTGTGAAACAAGAATTCTTCCTTGTTTATCTAATTCACATTCCGTTGCTCCTGAAAAGAAAAAGCGTGTAAAAGCTCTAGCATCTTTTTTTGTAAACGGTAAAGCTTTTAATTTCTGTTCTAATAGCTTCCATTCACTTTCAGGATAAACGAATAAACACTGATCTAATCCTCTTGTAATCACAAAGTTAGGGCCTAATTCTTCACGAAATTTGGCAGGAATGATCATCCTTCCTTTTTCATCAATCGTATGATGATATTCCCCCATAAACATGTGAAGTTCCCCCTCTCCCCCACTTTATACATTTAAATACCACATTCCCCCACTTTCTACCACTCAATTTTTAAAATTCTTGGTAATAAAAAAAAATCCTGCAATCATAACAGGATTTTTTTCGGCATTATTTATTAATGATTAAAATTAGTCTCGTTATTTGTCAATTTAAATAAACTAGTTTGTGGTTATCGTTTAACTCAAATGGTAGTTCCGCTAACTTAACAACAAAATCCAAACCATAGTCATTTAAGTATCTAACGATATTCAGACTCCGTTCCTGGAGTCCACCAATTGGACGAATATTGGCTTCAATAAGGTCAAATTTTAACCATTGGTGATCATAGTTTTGTCGAACACTTTTTTCTACTTTTTGTGCTAAAAACGCAATTTCCTTTTTAATGATTTGTTCATTTTTATGCGCAAGCTGTTCTAAACCTTTATCATATTGAATAACAAGGTCTCGTAGAGGTCTGTGGGCTTTCTCCACCTCACTTAAGACTTTCTGAACCGTTTCATCAATACTAGCCTTTTTCTCCCAAAACTCTATATTTCTCCGGATATTACCAAGCCCTTCACTTACGACACCAGCGACAGCTGAACCATCTTCGTTAAGCCATTTGGCAATCTGAGGCTCTACAAGAGTTATTGAAAGTCTAGGTACTACAGGTGGAACTTTATACCCAAATAAATGAAATACCTTCTTTAAAGAAGCCCAGTAAGCTATTTCGCCCGGACCGGCTACAAAAGCCAATACAGGTAATAAAAACTCCTGCATCAGAGGTCTTGTCACAACATTATTGCTAAAATTCTCTGGTTCTTGTTCAATTAAAGACAGTAATTCTTCTTTTGTAAATGAACACAACTGTTGTTTATCTATATATAAACCTTGATTATTTCGTTCTAACAGTAGTCTTGTCCCCTGAAAATGATAAAAAAGATGTGCATTGTTTTCAGTACGTTCGATAGGCTCACCATAATCATTGTCCACCAGAGAATCTGCAGTATCGAGAAAACAATCATTTACTAAACGATTGTTTTCAACAAGCTCTTTTAAAAAAGGAATTTCCAACGTCCTAACCTGTTTATGATGAGAATTGATCAAGACAATCCCACTACGCTTAAATAGTTTGTGGATTAAAGAACTAAAGAAATCAACATAGGTTTCACTTGTTAAAATAGAATCATTTATTTCCTTTAACAATCCACCTGTATTTTTTGATTCGTTACTATCAACCATGACGTTTAAAACTAGATCCTTGATCGCTTCTTTATCTAACTCAAGGTCAGATACAGATCTTTTTCGGTTATTTTCTTGATTAACCCTACGCTTTTGAAGCTTCCCTGACCCAACACTATAGATATGGTTAATCTCATCAAAATCATGATCTTCACCAGCAATCCAAAACACAGGAACTACAGGTACAGATAACTTAGCTTCTTGGATTTTTGCTAGCTTTAAAATTGTAATTATTTTATGTATTGTATAAAGAGGACCGGTTAAAACTCCCGCCTGCTGGCCACCTACTACAGCAACTGCATTCTCATCTAATAACTTTTCAATGTTCGTTACAGTTTCAGAAGAACAATGATATTTCTTATTATATTCTAATAAATGTTCAGTAAGAGCCTCTCTTTGAAAACTTCGTTGCTTCAATTCCATTTGGCGCTCAAAGTAATGCCCTTGATTTTTATAAGAATAATCAAAAAATGTTTGTAGAGGTTGAACGCTATTTAGGTAATCCTTCATTAATTTTGAGTGATTTAATTGACATTCTTCTAGTAACAATCTGCATACACCTCCCCTTGAAAATCTTTTCCTGAAATAATTTAGAGTATAGCAGACTCAGTACATTTTCGCCAATGATTAACATTATCTATGTAACTAGATAAATACTAATAAACAATCCATATGCACTTAGTACTAAATAAAAAATAACAAACAAGAGAAAATTAAACCTCCAAATACCTTTCAGCAATTTTCCAAATTGAATATCATCTGAAACCTTCCAATGAATAATTGTAAAAATCATCGCTACGATAAGGATAAATATAATAATTACCCACAATAAAGATTTAGACCATATTTCATACGCGATAAAATATACTGCGATTATAAAAAAACATGCTGAGACATCAACGGCTAGTTTCAGTGATTTCTTTTTATTTTTCGTTGTCTTAACAGTAATAATATAAATAATGTAAAACGTAAAAATCGGTAGCGTTACAAAAGTCGCTACTAACCAAGCCAAAGCTTCACTCACCTTATTTCCTCCTTCCTTTGATATTCTAAGCCCTTTATACTATTATAAATAAATTGATTTAAGGGAAGTTCTTTATTCTGCAAAGCCGCTTTATCTAAGATATATCCCGTAATCGCTTCTATTTCAGTTTCTCTTTTCGCTTCAATGTCGCTAAGCATTGAGGAGCGATTTTGAGAAGTTTTCTTACACACCTCGATGATACGTTGCCATTCTAAGTCGTTACAACTAAAAACCGAGGAAATTTCCTCAAAAATTTTACGCATCAGTTGGAAATAATAAGGATTAGTCAGCAACTCACCATTTGTCACTTTAAAAATAGCTGTGAGTGGATTGACTACACCATTAACAACTAATTTTTTTCCCATGATCTCTAACCAACTTTTATAAACAGCGACTGAAAATCAACAGCATTTAGCTTGTCCCATATAATTTGTGAGAACTCCCCTTTTTGATAAAAGCCAATTTTCATTTCACCAACACCAGTATGAGAAACAGAAGTTTGTGCTTCCTTCATAGCACCATGTTCTACAATCGCTACTAAGAGGTTATCAACTTTCTCACGAAATTTCTCTAATTCGCTTAGATGCCCCATTCCATTTTGCATAAAAATAATCGAGTTTATGTTTCCAGGAAGTAATAGTAACTTCGGAACTAGTTGTTTTAGATGGTATTGTTTTACAGCAATAAAAAGATAATCTGCAGATAATTGATTTAAATCAGCAAAGGGCTCACTTTTGACAGGTAGATGATAATCAATGAAGTTACTTCGTAAAGTTAAACCAAGAACATTTAATTGATCCGCCTGCTCTTTTGTATTCGTATAAACGGTTACATCAAAATTCGCTCTACACAAATATCCAGCTAAAAGCAAACCGACGGCTCCCCCACCTATAATCCCTACTCTTTTCAAGAAAACTCCACCTTTATTTTATAGGATTGTATAAATAGCATAAGTTCTTTTCTCTCAACTAGATAAGTAAACACTTATTCTCTTTGTAGGTATAAATGACCACATTTAAATATTAGCATATGCAAAGCGAAGAAACCCAACAAAAATGTAATAATTCCCTCTAAATAAAATATATTTTTCAAAAAATTAAAATTTATTGATATCTCCGCTCTGAATTTATAGTAAAATAAAGAGGACAAGAATTTTTAAAAAATATAAATAGCGATCTTACGGAGGTATGGTTATGGAACACTTTGAGGTTAAACGTTTACTTGTTAATTATAAGACTCTAGAAGAATTTGAAAAGTTTCGCGAATACGGCTCACAAGAATTATCAATGAAGGAGGATTTACGCGCAAATATCATTGAGGATGATAGCGAATCTCCTTTTTACGGTATTTATTACGGAAACTCCCTTGTAGCTAGGATGAGTTTATATCGAATTGATAAAAAATACGACGTTTACTTTGAACCTCCACAAGATTATTTTGAGCTTTGGAAACTCGAAGTTCTTGAGCCATATCGTGGGAAAGGTCTAGGTGAAGCACTGGTTAATTTGCAAAGAGCTTTAAATTACCTGTTAAAACAAATGCTCGCCAACGTTCAGATGATTTTTGGACAAAAATGGCTTTAACGCATTAACATATCATCAAGAAAGAGATCGTGGAGAGAACCCTTATGTATGGTTCCCAGAAGGCGTTAGTGAGAAAGAGTAACATATATTTTTGAAAATTAACAAAGGATCGGCCCATAATGGTGCCGATCCTTCTTACTATTTTGTTTGTGTATTAGTATAGTAGACCTTTTTAAAAACTTCAATTTAATATTATCCTTTAGCTACTGACATTTGCTTCGCTCGATCCATAATATCAATAAGTAGTTTATAATCTTGTTTCATTACATCGTATTTGTTTGCAGAGCTGAAAGTTCCTTTACAAGCTTGTTATTTTCATTCGTAACTTGTTCAAGCTTTTCTGTTAGTTCTTTATTTTTATCAACTAAATTCTCATTTAGGCTAAGCGCTTCTTTTTGCGAAGCCAAAAATTCTATAACTTTATCTATCGTTAACTGCTCAGTGTCCTGTACATCTTGTTTTACAATTTCAAGCGTTGGTTTGATCTCTTCAGCTATCTCATTTGAGAGTTCAACTGGTGATCCATTCGTAGCATCATCTAACTTCGTTTTCTTTAAATTTTTCCGCTGTTTTTTCGCGATAGCGATTGCAGCTTCGTATTTTTTACGAATTGTTGAATTCCATCTAAACCCACAGGCTGCCGAAGTTCTTGACAAACGTTCCCCAACTTCATCAAATGCAGCTAATTGCGTACTTCCTTCTCGTATGTGCCTTAAAACAACCTCCGCTAACACTAAATCCTCATCATTAGTCCAAGCATCTTGACGAACGATAGACATCTAATCCCTCCAATAAAAATCCTTTTTTACTATCTTTATGGCAATTACTAGAAAAGATAGACTCTTTTGATCTATTAAGGAATTATTACCTAATTAATACGATTTATTCAGTCCAAGTTCGCTCGTCCTAATTTAGGATTTTCACTTAGTCATAAAGCGCTTCACAGCTTCATCATGTTCTGGGCTTTCCCATAAGGTAGAACAATCTTCTATTTCATCTAGTACTCGTTTGTACATAACTTCTTGATCATATTGCGCTAAAAACCGTTGCTTGTATGCCAGTAAAACTCCAAGAGGTTGCCTCGTAAACAAGGAGAGCCACCCCTCAAATTCCTCTCTACTATAAATATTTTGTATGTAACCTTTTTCACACCTTCAACTTCGTCAATTAATTCCGCTGATAATAACATTTGAAGTGCGTCTTGTTTATTGACCTCTCCATTAAATAGGTAGATCCTCCCCATCCAGTTGTAATACCAAGCCTCCCTTGAATAAAACCGATTTTTAGCTTCTTTTCTGCAATTCGAAAATCACACGCAGTAGCAATTTCACAACCCCCTCCGACTGTAGTGCCGTTTAAGTAAGCAACTGTCGGTTTAGAAAAGAAAAAGAGTTTATGGAGAACTTTAGCCATCTTGAGAAGCATCTCTTTTGCTTCTCCTTTGGTATGTATATGATGAAAAATAGACAGATCACCACCAGAACAAAACGCATCGGTACCTGCACCTGTTAAAACAACAATTTTCACATCGTTTCTAGATTTGACAATATCTAATTTTTCATTTAATAGGTCAATGACATCGTAATCACTGCGTTTCTTTTTTCCGGTCGATTAAATGTAATCCACGCTTGTTCTTTATGAATTGTTAATTGAACCTTGTCCATCCTTATCCACACCTCAATATCAGATTTTTCTAATTATACATCAAAAAACAATATAAAATGTAGATTTAAATAGATAGAGCTTTCACATAGTTTAACAAACAATTAAGTCAACGAAAGGCCTGTCTTTGTTCAACCAAAATATAAGAAAATAAGGAACATATTAATTATTAATGAGTGAATAGTTTGGTATCAAAAACTTCACGCAAAGCGTGAAGAACCAAGCATCGCTTGGTTACGACCTAAAAGCTATTAACGACAATCTTTTAGAAAGGCTGTTTTCGCGAAGTTTGTTGCTTTCTTAAAATCACAAGATTTCACTACTTATTTAGTAAGTAGTGCTCTTTTCTAACTTAATTTATTGGGTGATATCTTCATCCTAAGGAATTTATCAAATTATTTTAGGTTAAAAAGCAACAAGTTTTTTTGTGCGACGAGTAACCGCAGGAGCAATGTTTTAGAAAAGAGAGTTCAAAAAAGAAAAACAGGAAGGGGTTACCTTCCTGTTTTTCTCAAAAATATTACTTACTTACTTACTACTTCATTTCCTTTATAAGACCCACACTCTTTACATACGCGGTGAGCAAGTTTTAATTCGCCGCACTCTGGGCATTTTACCATTCCTGGTACCTCTAACTTAAAGTGTGTACGACGCTTGTTTTTACGAGTTTTTGACGTTCTACGAAAAGGTACTGCCATGATTCCCACCTCCTTCAACTGTGATAAAATATGTTAAAATGAAGGCCGGAATTGCCGGATACTTACATTTTTAAACACATTACTTGTCATCAAAGAACTTAGCTAAATCCGCTAAACGCGGATCAATGCGTTCTTTTTTGTTTCTTCTGTCAATAATTCCCAATCATTACCCTTAGGGGGAGCTTCACCTTCTATCCCTTCACAAAAAATTTGCATAGGAATTTCTAATAGGATAGCCTGTTTAATATAAGGGAGTAACTCCACTGTATCGTTCTCAGGTTCATGTATTTCATCATCATGATCATCAAACCCTATCCAATCATGGAGTTTAAACGTTTCCGCTGTTTGAACTTGAAAAGGAAATGATACATCTACAAGTGTTCTTGAACAAGGTAAAGTCATTTCTCCATCTACATCAAGTAAAAATGTTACCGAATGGTTTGAAAAACTTGCCTCACCTGTGACATGTACTTGTGAAATATCTCGGATTTCTTGGTTAACTTTTTTAATTCACTTACGTCAACCATTTCATCAATTTTTATTCCCTTACTCTTAAGCGTATTTAGTTGCTGAACTGACCATTTCATTGTTTTCACCTCAAGACAACAAAGGTAATTATAGCCTTCGAATAATATTTTGTCAACCTTTCTTCTTTACACTATTTCTCTTTATTTATGATGTTAATTACGAATTCTTATTCAAATATTAATAAATAAAGTTTAGCCGAGCACAAGTTATGGGCATATTTAAGCTAGATAAAATGAATTCTACCATATTACTATTATAAATTGAAATAGATTTATTAGACTTTCACCTAGTTATTTTTGTATAATTTTCTTCATAATAAAAGTTGGAAGGAGCAAGAAATGAATATTACAGGCATTGTAGTAGAATATAATCCTTTTCATAATGGACATGCCCTTCATGTAAACGAATCGAAAAAACAGACAAACGCAGATCTTGTTGTTGCTGTGATGAGTGGTAACTTTTTACAGCGAGGCGAACCAGCATTAGTTTCAAAATGGTCTCGAACGAAGATGGCCCTGGCAACTGGAGTTGATATTGTCTTAGAATTGCCCTATGTTTTTGCAACGCAACAAGCAGAAGTATTTGCTCAAGGGGCAATCTCGATCCTAGATAATTTTGGAGTGAACTCGATTTGTTTCGGTAGCGAAGCAGGAGATATCGAACAATTTCAACAGCTTGTATCTTTTTTAGATGAAAATGAAACTTCCTATACCATATTCCTCCAAGATGCCTTAAAAGATGGCTACAGTTATCCAAAAGCATTAGCTTTAGCATTCAAAAAATTAGAAAATAGTGAAACCGTCTTGGATTTATCAAAGCCCAATAACATTTTAGGCTATCATTATATGAAAGCAATCTATAAAATCGGTTCTAAAATAAAGCCTTTTACAATACAACGAACAACCGCACAATATCACGATAAAAACATCTCTAACGAAACGATAGCAAGTGCTACAAGTATTAGAGAGTCTTTGATTAAGCAGAAGAACGACTTAGAGGCAATCAAACATGTTGTTCCCCAATACACCTATCAGGAACTTCTAAGCTACAAAGTTAAATTTGGTAGCTTCCAACACTGGGAACGTTTATTTCCATTTTTAAAGTACAAAGTCTTAACAGCTTCTGTCGAACAGTTAGCAGCTGTCTATGAGGCTGAAGAAGGACTTGAAAATCGTATTTTGCAGGCTATTAAAGATACATCCTCTTTTCAAGAACTAATGGAAAAACTAAAAACAAAGAGATACACTTGGACAAGATTGCAGAGATTTTGTTTACACATCTTAACAAACACTACAAAAGTCGAGATGCAACATCTAACTTATGCACCCTATATCCGAGTATTAGGTATGACAAAACAAGGTCGAGAGTATATCAATCATTTTAAAAAGGAAATGGAAATTCCCCTTATCTCTACGGTATCAAAACACAAGCATCCGTATCTTGATATCGAAAAAAGGGTCGCAACCTGCTATTCACTAGGTTATGACCCAATCATTCAAAATAAGTTGATAAAAGAGGAATATTCGCACCCACCAATTCTTCTGTAAGGTTTGTGTGTTGATAATTAGTAATTAATAATTATTAATTACTAATTATCAATTATTTTGGTTCTAGGCTTTCTAAAAACTCAAGTGCTTGTTCAAATGTATCAATGGGAATGATTTTCATAGTTGTTTTCAACGATTTGACCACTTCTACTGCATCTAGATAATTGGATGTGGGAGAACCAAATTCATTAGGCGCAAGGAAATACTCAGCGCCTGCACGATTTGCTGCAATGACCTTTTGTTTTACTCCACCAATACGGCCAACCTCACCTTCTTCATTTAAGGACCCTGTTCCAGCAATTGCGTAACCTTTACTAATATCTGTCTCAATCAGCTGATTATAAATCTCCAAACTAAACATTAATCCTGCTGAGGGACCTCCTATTTTATTTGTATCAATAGTAATTTTAGGATTAACAGTAAGCTCACGCTTAGTTACAGGTTGTGTGATGCCAATACCTACCTTCTCTCCAGAAGGATCTATTTCTGTAGGAAATGACGTCACATAAAGGTCGACCTCTTTATTAGCACCATCACGAAAAATAGTTAACGTAACTAGATCATCTTTTTGCTTATCTCCAACTTGTGCTAATAACTCATCGACAGTTGTAATTTCCTTTTGGTCAACAGCAATAATTAAATCGCCTAACTCCAACAAATCAAAAGCTGGCATGTTTTCAATTTTCCCTGTAACTATCACACCGAAATTAGTATAGTAAGCTTCTTTACCTGCTTTGTTATAAGCAACAAGCGTAGCTATATCTTGTGATGAACTCATCATCATTAGTTGACGGTGATGATATTCTTCATCAGTTTCACCGCTACGTCGAACGAATTCTTCATGTATAAGCTCTCTTTGATCACTCCATTTAGCCCAAAGATAATTGATGACATTTGCCTTCCCCATTCTAACGGTTGTTAACATAAATCTTCCCTTATCTTCATAACCACCATCTACTTCAATCACAGAGTCTAATACTTGAGCATCACCTGGTTTCGTAAAATAGTAAGGTAATTGATAAAAGTTAATTATGAGAACAAAAACAATTAGGACAATCCATCGTTTTTTTAGTGATGGAAATTTTTGCGTCGTTGCCATTTCACTTCTCCTTCCAATTCTTTAACAAGAGCTGAATTTCTGGTAACTTTTCTTGTGCTGCATCTTCACCCTGCTGAATTATTTTTTCAATAGATTTAAAAGCTGTAGAACTATGATGATTTATTATTGGTTTTATCATAATATCACTTTCTATTTCGCGATGGCGAATCATTTCTCTCTCCATTATGTCCATGCTTTGCATGATGACATCAAAAATCGAATTAATCTGAGGCTCGACTTCAAAGTAGGACACATCAACAGCAATGACGATGTCAGCGTCCATTTTTTTCACCTCTGAGACTGGAACACGATCAATGACTGCTCCATCAACTAAAAGTGTATCTCCAACCTTTTCAGGAACAAAAATACCTGGAATAGAGATACTAGCTCTTACCGCCGTAGAAATGTCTCCTTCTTTAAAAACGACTTTTTCTCCTTTTAATAGGTCTGTGGCAACAATCGTGAGAACAGGAGTTAAATCTTCAATTTTTTTATTCTTCGTTAATATTCTAATAAGTTGTTTCACTTTTTCCCCTAGAATAAATCCCATCTTTGGAACAGTAAAATCTAAATAATATTTCCTTTGAAAGTGGATTGCCATCTTTATCATTTGTTCTGGTGTATAACCTACACCATAAAAAGCTCCTACGAGAGCCCCCATACTACTACCAGCAATATAATGTATCGGTATATTTGCCTCTTCGAGAACTTTTATTACACCAATGTGAGCAAATCCCCTTGCTCCACCAGAACCTAAAGCTAAACCAATCTTCGGTCCGTCCACAGCTCTCCCTCCAATGATTTCATGAAATGATCATAAAAAACTCCTTACGAGCAGTTTCCTCTTCATAAAATCATATGGTCTAATTTGATCCTGTATACGTATATTGAATAGTAGGACATGTATCTATACATAAATTCTCAAGGGGGCAAGGCCATTGAACGCCTCAAAATTAAAAACAATTATTCTTGCATTTTGCGCAACTACTATGGCTGCTTCGTTAATGGTTTTTCCAAAGGAATCCTTTGAAGCTTCAATGCGCGGACTTACGATGTGGTGGGATGTTGTATTCCCCTCTTTATTACCTTTCTTTATTGTTTCAGAATTTTTAATTGGATTTGGAGTGGTGAGCTTTCTTGGGAGCCTATTAGAACCTCTCATGCGTCCTCTTTTCCGAGTACCAGGAGTAGGTGGATTTGTTTGGGCAATGGGCCTAGCATCAGGATATCCTGCTGGAGCCAAACTGACAGCAAGATTAAGACAAGAAAATAAGTTAACAGCGATTGAGGCCGAGCGACTAGTATCATTCACCAATTCATCAAATCCTCTATTTATTTTTGGAGCTATTGCAGTAGGCTTTTTTCATAATCCTGCACTTGGCATTGTTTTCGCATTGTCACACTATTTAGGTAATATTTGTGTCGGATTGCTCATGAGATTCCATGGGAGGACAAAGGAAGAAACGAATCATAAAGACAACAAAAATAAACTCTCTTTGAGAGCGGCTCTTCATATGCTTCATCAAGAACGCCTAAAAGACGGCAGACCAATTGGAAAAATATTAGGTGATGCGGTTCAATCATCTGTCTCTACTTTACTAATGATCGGTGGATTTATTATTTTATTCTCAGTTCTAAATCGCTTACTAAGCTTATTAGACATTACAACGTTTTTATCATTATTTGTAACAATTATTCTAGCATTTTTCCAGATACCAAATGAGTTAAGTTTACCTCTCTTGTCTGGTATTTTTGAAATCACGTTAGGTAGTCAAATGGCGAGTCAAACTAGCGCTGCATCACTCTTTCAACAGGTCGTGATAACTAGTTTCATTTTAGCTTTTAGCGGTTTCTCTGTTCAGGCTCAAGTAGCTAGTATTCTCGCTGAAACAGATATTAGATTTAAACCATTTTTTATTGCAAGAATATTCCATGGTGTATTTGCCGCTTGCCTAACGGTTCTATTATGGAAACCCTTATATGTAAATCAACAATTGAGCGTTGATAACAACAATGCTATCCCCGTTTTCTTACAGGCTCAAACCTATAGCATATTTGAACAACTTTGGAATTCTCTAATTAGATTTGGTCCAATGATAACCCTTGTAACATTGATGGTTTATATCGTTCTAACTTTTAAAAAGTTTTCTGGATAAGAATACCTGCCCTGACAAAAGCTACTGACCTCGTTCAAACATGTGTTACTTCTAGAGTTACTACATGCAACTTTGCCTTGAGTGCTTGCACTAATCATCAAGTACTAAAATGGTTATGCACTCTTATCTAAAGGCTCTTTTCGTAACATTGTGCAATTTTAAAGAAATCAGGCGCATAAACAGATATTTTTCCCAGTTAAACAAATCGTAAGTTAGAAAAGATGCCCCGAGACCTAAGTGGTTCAAGTTCATTACTTATTAATTGAAAAACAACAATCTATGCGAAAAATAAGGCATGCTAGAAAGAGGTCGACAAATTGTCCACCTCTTTGTTTTTTACTTTAACTTAGAAAACTTTACTTTTAAGGCATTCTCGACTACTTCTGGTACGAGATCTCCTACAGGGGCATTGTATTTTGCTATTTCTTTAACAATACTAGAACTTAAATAAGAGAATTTATTGTTAGTCATCATAAAAAACGTTTCAACATCTTCATCAAGCTTCCGATTTATCGAAGCCATTTGCATTTCATATTCAAAATCAGAAACAGCTCTTAGCCCCTTGATGATTGCACTTGCCTCTTTTTCTCTAACATAGTCAATTAACAAGCCATTAAAATTGTCGATTTCAACATTAGGTAAATCTTTTGTAACTTCTTTAAGTAAAGAGACTCTTTCTTCAACTGTAAAAAGTGGTTGTTTACTACGATTATTTAATACTGCAACAATCACTTTATCAAAAACCTTTGCTCCTCTAGTAATAATATCAATGTGCCCTAATGTAACTGGGTCAAAACTTCCTGGGCAAACTGCAATACTAGCCATTGTAATCCCCCTTTTATGTAATGTTGAATGGAAAATGATTAACTTAGAATTTTTTGTAAGATAAGCTTCGAAGTTTTACTTGAAAGCATTTTACATTCTACATTAATTTATAAATTGACACCGCTGTATCACCATACTGCTCTCGTCTTTCACAAGTGATTAGTTCAATAGTCTCAGCTAAGGTAAGCGAAGCATCATGTTCAGCTACAATTACGCCTTGTTCGCTTAGCAACTGATTGCGAGATATAAAAGCGATTTCCTCCTCAAGTTGCTGCTTTGCGTAAGGTGGATCTAGAAATATACAATCAAATGTAAGCTCTCTTTTCACAATGGCTTTTAAGGCTCTTCTTGAATCATTGCGATACACCTCCGCTTGAGCTTCGAAGCGACAGGCTTTTAGATTAAGCTGGACAATTTCTATCGCTTTAGGATTTTGATCAACAAAAACCACTCTTTCCATTCCTCTACTTATCGCTTCAATACCTAGACCACCACTACCTGCATATAAGTCTAATGCTTGTCCACCAATAAAATATGGACCTATGATATTAAAAATTGACTCTTTTACTTTATCTGTAGTAGGTCGGGTCGTTTGACCTGGTACTGCTTTTAATGGTCTTCCTTTACACGTACCTGATATTACTCTCATTTCTTTTTCACTCACCCTTATTTTAGAAAAGGCCCGGTTTTAATACCATCCTCTTTCAAAAAATTTAAACTATGACATAGTTATTTGACAATATCTTTTCCTATCCTACCATAAAAGATGAAAAAGCTTAACTATTTACCATTAATTGTTCGATAAATCAATGAATTTCATAATTCATTATTATCGCTACTAAGTTCTAAATGTAGGTGCGTAGAAACCATTCGCAACTGCATTTAGACTGATATAGGTCGATTAAGGTAATTATGACATTCGTTCAAATAAATAGAAAATTCTAAATAAGATAGCTGATGTATAGAACAAGTCGCAATGGTGATAATAAAAATAGCAACATGAATATCTCGTGTTGCTGACAACCGCGGAGAAGGCTTACGTTTCCCCATAAGTTCTTCCTCCGGTTTCTCCTCTCCCATAGCCTTGTGCAAAAACGGAAAATGAAACTTTTTTGTTTTTGCCATTAGGCACCTCGTAGGTAAACCTACGAGGATTTTTTCTTTTATTATCATCTTTTCTGAGAGATTTGCTTTCAGTTTTTTTGTCGTAGCCAAACTTGTATGGCTCTCACGCTTAGCGTGAAGCTTTTATGGAAAAATGACAAGATCTATCAAGGTCATAGGGTATCTTTTCTAACATCGAAGGTTGTAAACGCAGAAATATCGAATATTTTATTGAATTACCACAAAGCCAAAATGTTAAAAAGAGCCTTAAATAGAAAAGACTAACCATTTGTAACACATATGGTCAGCCTTGTTTTATAGTTAAATACCCATTTTATAATCATATTCTTTTGCTTTATCTGGACGTGCATTTTGAAATTCTGTTTTTAAATAAGGACGCATTGATTTGCTAACTAATTTAACATAATGCAATGATTCAAGACGTTCAATCGTATCGTCAATGGTTGATTCATCACAATATAAGACAACGTATTTCATTCGCTTTGATGCATAATGAACATTGCCGTATTTCCTCATTTGTCTTACATATTTTAAAGAATGAAGCCATACTGCTAGACCGATACGGTTTCCTATCATTTCCATTTTCTCCTTTTTTCTCACATTAACCAATTTCAGTCTAACATGAGGTACCTAATACTTCAATAATATCTTCTAAAATACTAGGTATAAACAAATAATATCTTGGGAATTTCCCCTTTAAGTGGATTACCTATTTATTTACAACCGCAGCCGCCACCTGAAGCACAGCCACCACTGCATGACATTGAGTCAAAAAACGGATTACCCGTTGGGACTTTTATGGTTTTAGAAACTGAATGAGCAACAATCAAACTAACTTCATTTAATAGTTCCTCTAGTTCCTTTTCTGATTTCTTAAATAGCGCAATTGGCTCATATAAGTCTAATTTACGCTTTAACTCTCGCACTTCCTTCGAAACACGACTGTAATCCGGGTGATATTTACCGAATCTCTGAACTTCTTCAAATTCATCTTTTCGCTTATTGAACTCCCAAATCATTTCTTGTGCATCAATATCTCTTCGGAGAGCGCTTTTAGCAGCTTCATATTGCTTAAATTGCTGTGACTGTATAATCATTTCTGCTAAAGTAAATGATTGTGCAAGAATGTCTGTTTGCGTAACAGTTGTCATCATAGTAACCCTCCTCAAGTAATAAATTATAACATGTTCATTTCCAGATTGCGAGTTTTGACGCTACTATAATTTAATACTTGCCTCTGATATAAGCGAGCAATCCGCTCGTTTTTTTAGATCTTGCATTAATTGTATTAGTGCTTCGTCTTTCATTTTTGCCTCAATCATAACATCAACATGATCAACGGTTCCTTTAATATCGTTTAAAAAGCTCATAAGTCTGGTAACATCAATGAAGTCATGATGACGTTTATCATCTTTCCCTTCTTTCGGAGATGAAACATGAATTTTCACCGGGAGTGGGCTATGATTCCACGTTTGCACAACACGTCCCCATATATCTTGTAGCGAATAGTCTTCTGGATGATGAATGTCATGATGGTGAATATCGAAAACAACAGGGATCTGAAGCTTTTCTCCTAAATATAAAACATCTTCTATGTGGAACACGGTATCATCATTTTCTAAAATCAGCATCTGTTGAAGTACTTTTGGGATTTTTTCGAAATTTTCCACAAAATCCTCTAAACCATTAACAACTCCATTTTGGCTCCACCGACATGAAGAACACATCGATGTCTTGGATCAATCCCCATGCCACTCAATAACTTATAATGATATAGGAGCGTATGTAAGGAGCGATTTAATAACTCCTCATCTAAATTGTTTAAGACTACAAAATGGTCGGGATGAAATCCAACACGCATTTGATGTTTTGAAATAAATTCCCCGATTTCTTTAACAATGAGGAAATTGCTTCCTCGTACTTCCAACCAACAGTATGCGGATGGTTAACCAACGGTACTAGTTTAGAGGAAAGTCGAAAAAACGTAATGTCATGGGCTAAGTTATGCTTCAAAAGTCGGTAGCAATTTTCTAAATTGGATACCGCTATCCTTTCTAACCTTCTAATTGCAGCTTCTTTGTCTTGAATTTGCTCAAATTGTTTTACAGTCATTGTTTGCGAAGGTGAAGCATTTTTTAAATGCACACTCATTGCAACATATCCAAACCTAACTATCATAAGCTTGATCCTCTCTAATATTTTTGATTTGGCTATTTTCTAAAGATTGGTGTAATGACAAAACCTATCCAGGTCTCCGGGACATCTTTTCTAACTATCGATTATTTAATGAATGATTGACCATAAATCCACAAGTTTACGAAAAGAGCCTTTGATTTTGACTTCAGTAAAAAATTAAATTTTTAGAGGATGAATAACACAAAGTTTCACAATTTCACTAAAGCCAAACTTGACTTTATCTTTAGATATGACATCATATCTACCGTTAGTATTTGTAAGTTTTTCAGGGAAAAGCTTAATTAGTTCCTTTTTTTTAGTTTCTATTTGTAACCAAAGCTGTAAAAGAATTGCTTGTTTTACTATGCGTTGAATTGTCCTTTCTTCATATGCTGTTAAAACAAACCATTGTTTTGGTAATTTTTCTACTTCTGGTAAAACCATCGTTAATTCCGGAAATTCATTAATAATCACAAGTTCAATATTTTGATCACTAAATTTTTCTTCCTTTTTGCAAATAACATTTACTGCAAGCCTATTTAATACTTCTTCAAAATAACGCATGTTTTTCTTTTCGATAACGATACCGTTTGTTGTTTTTTCCCACCAATGTAACCAATGTTCCTCAATGTATTTCAGGTGCAATCTCTCAGTTAAAGAATAAAAGACAAGTTCTTCTTTTTTTATTATTGGTTTCCCTTCTATTAGCCATTGTTTCAACGTTATTTCCCATTTATTAATAACCATTTCCGGTAGATATTTTTGTAAATGAGTGAATAAATCATTTACATCAAGTCCCTGGATTAGCGCTCTTTTTATCGTTTTATTCGTCATAGAAATTTGGATCATTATGTCCCAATGTTTAAATTGACCCCAATTTCTAAAAATCCAAAGCGCCTCATTTTTTACCGTTATAGGAACTAAAAACTCTAAAATTCCAGCTTCCATCCCTTGAACTTCTTCTAACTCTTCACTTGGTAATATAATTACATCTTCCGTTACTGAAATAATGTCTAGCAAGGTTAATTGCTTAATGATGTCTACAAATACACTTTCTAAGTAGTGTCCCTTTTCTTTTAGATAGTGGACCATCGCTGTTTGTTTTGTTACTTTAAGCCCTGAGAATAAAGTCCACAATATAAAGTGACTTGCAAATGGATCTTTAAAACTCTCCAATAAAATAAACGTAGTTAACTGCCTTTTGATACCCGTAGATGGCTTTTGAAAGAACTCATGACATTTTTGGTCTAAAACTACAAGCTCTTGTTTTTCCTCAATGACTAAACCCTCATTAATCAAAAACTTAACAAGAACTTCCCAGTTTATCAATTCTGAGAATTTTTCCTTTAGGATTCCTAATTCTCCGTTACGTCTTATGGTCTTATCTTTAATCAGAAATATTATCTCAAATAAATAATAAAGATAATGCTTCCCAGACAGCGGTTGCGAAAGTTTTTCTTGGACTTCTAGTTGAAACGTAAGCTCAAAATAAGCTTCAACGAACTCCACTGGAATTATAAAGGTTTGGTTCTGTTTGTGGTCAGACATTTTATAAACAATTCCCTTTTGACGTAACAAAAGAAGAGCAAGCTTCTCTTCGATAGAAACAGTTTGCTCTTGGCTTAAATTATTTTTTAAATAAAAACTGTACTTATTCAGAAACAATGGCAAATATTTTTTTTCAACTTCACTTAAATTCGTAAGCAGCATTTTTCGAAATTCAAGGTCAAATAACCGTTCCTCTAAATTGTTCTTCCTATCGTTTGGACAAACTTCATTTTGCTTTTCGAAGATTTTTTGTTTAACTTCCTCTTGTAAAACTTTTATACATTGCTCTAAACTTATGATAACCACTCTTCCACCTCATACGTATATCCTTGCTCTAACATAAATAGTTGGCGGTGCCCGGAACAGTGCTCCTCTTTCGTATTTCTAGTTACGATTGAATAGAAGTATGCTTCATTATGATTTTGCTTCGGTCTGAGGACTCTACCTACCCTTTGTGCTTCCTCTTGCCTAGAACCAAACGCTCCAGATATTTGAATGGCAACTTGAGCATCTGGTAAATCAACCGCGAAATTTGCTACTTTGCTTACAACAAGAACAGATATATCTCCTAGTCTAAACTTCTCATAAAGATCTTCTCGCTCTTTCTGTGGTGTTTTCCCTGTAATCATTGGTAATTTAAGTCTTTTTGCCACATCGACTAATTGATCAATATACTGCCCAATGATAAGTGTAGGTTGTCCAACATGTTGTTTTAACAAATGTTTGATGACCTCTACTTTCGAGGAGTTCGTTGATGCAATTTTAAATTGCTGTTGTTGATTGCTTTCAAAATATAGCTGAAGCTCTTGTTCTGACAAGTCAATGCGTATTTCTTTGCACAATGTTTTAGCAATCCAGCCGTTATTTTCTAACCCTTTCCAACCAACTTCATATTGCTTTGGACCAATTAAGCTATATACCTCTTCTTCTTTGCCATCTTCTCTAACAAGAGTAGCCGTTAATCCCAATCTTTTTTTACCTTGAATACCAGCAGTTGTTCGAAATACTGGAGCTGGTAATAGATGTACTTCATCATAAATGATTAGCCCCCAATTTCTTTTGTTAAACAAAGGTAAATGAATAAACTGTTTTGTTTCAAGATCTCGATAGACCATCATCTGGTACGAAGCAATCGTTATTGGTTTTACTTCTTTCAACGAACTACTATATATTCCAACGTCTTCATTCTTTAAATTGGTTTTTTCTAAAATTTCTCTTTGCCATTGTTTCATTGATGTTTCACTAGAAGTGATAATGAGCACTTCTTCCTTAACTTTTTCCATGATTCCAAGACCAACAATTGTTTTTCCAGAACCACATGGCATAACGATAATGCCATTCCCGCCGAGCGCCTGTCCAGATTTATAAAAATGTTTGATAGCTTCTACTTGATAAGGGCGTAAATTAACAGTTTTTGAAATATTAATATTTAATTGCTGCCCTTTGTCGTACCCAATTTGGTCATTGATAAAATAGCCATATTTCGAAAAGTGAGCTTTTATCTCTCCACGGTGTTTTTCTTGGAAATACCAATTCTCGTTCTCTTTAGTAACAAGCTTTTTAATTGTATGATCGTTTAATAATAACTGTTGTGCTTGCTCATTTTTAAAAATAATGACACAATTGCCTTGATTTTTCTCCATGTGAATCGAATTTGAACGTTGATATTGATCTTCAACGTACTGGACAACTGCTTGTGCTAAAGGAAATTTACAATATTCATCTAAAAAATTGATAATTTCAGTTACTTGAATGCCTTGGGTTTGAGCTGACCATATTGAATAAGGTGATAATTTATAAGTATGTGTAGAAAGAGTAGCCTTTTCTAGAATCGCCATTTGCGATAACATTGGCTGAATGATTGGAAACTGTTTATGATTTACTTCAACAATAATAGTTCCATCCTTTTGGACAACTAATGGATTATCATAATTAAAAAGCATAGGAAGACCCTCTTTCGATCAATTAATTCTACTCTAAGAATTCTTTCGTAAGCTTTATTGCTCCGCTTTCTATAAGTCATGAAAGTTCACTATGACTAACACATGACGTAAAATGATTGAACAACCCCTGAAGATAAAGGTATGTGAACTTTCCAAGACAAGTCTTTCTTCAGAGTATTTTTATAATTCAATTTCAAATTCCTTAAAAATACCATAAGGAGCATAATCATTATGTACTAGCTCAACTTTAATCTTATATGTCCCTGCTGGTAGAGCCTTAATAATAAACGAAGGTGTAAAAATAGAATCAACCTTACGATCATTTATATATAATTGTACATGGCCTTCACCTTCTTGTTTTTCCGTTCCCGCTTTTTCCTTATTGAAGCGAAAGTTTTGGACGAGACATTCTACATAAATATCTTTCTCTTTCACCTCATACTTAATAGTCAGTCGATCGCCCATTTCGTCAGAATTTGAAATCATAAGCTCATATTCATCATCAAATGGTATTGTTCTAGTCGCTACCTCATTTATTTCCCCATTACTAAAGAAACCATTTGAAATACCTAAAGACATTACTAAAATGGTAAAAATAAATTTAGCCATTTACCCTCATCCTTTTCTAAAATAATCATAGTTAAAGTTTTGCCTAATTTATCCTTATTTATCCTAATTCATCTACGATCAATAAAGAAAAGAAAAATAGGTAGATGAATGCAATATCCATCTACCTATTTTGGTGATCCCATCCCTCGAACCATCTCTAAGAGCATCATTGCCATATTTAAGTTTGATTGGAACCGATCTAATTTTTGCGGAAATGTCTTGCCGTAATAAACTTTTACTTCATTTTCTAATTTAGATAATGATTGTGGATCTCTCGATAAATATCGATACCACAATGGATTATGCCGAACGAATTGCCTTATTTCTGGGCGCTGATTAATATACATATGAAGTTCTTGTCTCATCATTTAAGCCCCTTTTCACGTACCTTTTTAGAATTGACGAAAGTTAAAAGGAGTTTGTTGGTTCGACTGACCTTGTTGTTGTTGGCCTTGCCCACTTTGATTCGATGGGTTTGACTGGAAGGTTTGTAATAAACCTTGGACCGTTGCCATCATTCCACTTAAATTTTGAACATGATTTTGAATATCATTTAGGTTAATCGATTTTAACATCGATAGTAAGTCACCAACTTGGGAACCTTGACTTTCATTAGTTGCTTTTTCGCCTTCTTCCTCTAGATCTTCCTCATCGCCATGCTCTGCACTAACTTTGCGATATTTTTCCCATATCGAATCTTTTTCACCAAAAAGTGTCCATTCTTCATAGAATTCTTGCCAAGTTTTTTTCCCTTCCCTAACGTCTTTAATTAATAGTGGATGTTTCTTAACAAATTGTTTAAACTGTTGTACAGATGGGTGTAATGCAGTTTTCTTACTCATAACAGCACCTCCTCTAAAAAAATACAGCTGAAATTCATCTAGTTAGTTCTATTACATCATACAAAAGCGCCTAGCTATGTGTGCGCCTATTTTTTAATTTATTTTTAGTATGAATTCATTTTATAGAAAGTGGGTTTCAAAGATGAATAACAAACAAAAGTTAATAGAGGATGTTAACTATTTATTGGCGAATGCCTCCTCTGAGGAGCTTGATGTTGTTGCATCGCTTCTCAAAGCGGCAAAAGAAAAGCAAGATGGTCAATTTCGTTCTTATATATCAGCACTAATGAAAGTAGAAAGTAATTTCCTCGAAGATGGTGACTATGAAGTTCGTATTCCTATTCGTCCCTTAATACACAACCCCCTAAATATTGTTCATGGAGGAATTACTGCAACTTTAGTTGACATTGCTATGGGATCATTAGTCCACCAGTCATTACCTGAGCATCAAACGGCCGTAACAACAGAACTAAAACTGAATTATGTAAAACCAGGAATTGGTGATGAATTAATCTGTATTGCGAAAATTCTCAATAAAGGCAAATCAATTTATGTCTGTGAAGCAAAAGTATATAATGACAAAAATAGTTTAATCGCGATTGCAACTGGGAGCTTTTTTATTATTAGGTCGCCAAAATAACTCCGAACCTATCGGAATGGATTAGGCCTTGAAAAAGGAAATCATTCCGAACCTAAGCTAAGTTCGGAATGGATTAGGGCTGGAAGAAGGAAAGTTTTCCGAACCTAAGCTAAGTTCGGATTAGGGCAAAAGGAAAATAGTGTTGCGAACCTAAGCTAAGAACGAAAAGGATTAAGATGGAAGCATAAAAACTGCCTGAATTCGTGCCTTATTATAATTAGACCATAAAACCCACAATGGTTACGAAAAGGCCCCTACACTTACCATGGAGTAATAAAGTTTTGAGTATAATATCGCTCATAAACACCAACGCCTAAGTGAGTGAAGTCTTCGTGTAATAAATTTACTCGATGCCCTTCGCTATTTAACCAACCTTCAACGACAGCAATTGAGTCTACATATTTAGCTGCAATATTTTCCCCGGCTAGCTGGTAGAAGATGCCTTGTTTCTTTAAGCGATCCTTAAGTTCGCCATACATAGGAGACGTGTGAGAGAAGTAATCATTCACTTTCATATCCTCACTATGCTGATATGCCACGATAGACGTTTCTTCATCCCATTCTAGCTCACCAAGCTGATGTCTTTTCCTAATTTCATTTGTTATATCTAATATTTGTTTTGACGATCCGCTTTCAACCTGACGCCATTCCTGTTCTGTAAGCTGTTTAGGTTCGATTAATTCGCCTCGGTACACTACAGAATATGGTCGATGTTTTACTAACGTTTTACCGTCAAGGTATCTTATCCCAGATAAGCTTTGTGTAAATGTATCAAAGTATAACTGTATGAAGATTTGGTCCACTTGCAAAAGTGGTCTTGTAGAAAGTTCGTCTTCCGAGAGATTAAACTGATATGAATTATTTAAGACATTAAATGAAACTTGTTCTCGAAATTGAAACATCTTTTCTAACTCTTCATATGTTTGTCCAATAATAAATGGTGCGGCCAATAAATCGTTTCCAATAAAATAAATAGTGACAATCCGATCGTTTTCCACCCCTACCTGAATATAGCTATTTTCTTTAGGATAGATCCACCATTCATAATCATAGGCTGATAAGTCCACCCTACTTGGTTCACCGTACAATTGTACAAGGGAATCTACATCCTTACCAATTAGTTTATGAAGGCCATCCTCATGTAAATAAGTATCATTTTGCTCAGCACTTAATTCAGGTTGAGGCACAAAGAATGGTAATTCATCTTCCTCAACAATATCCCCCTTTATTAAGGCATTTTCGTTTTCATTCTGCAGTAGCTTGTCCATAAAAAAGGCATAAAATAAAGTGATTGCTAGGAAGAAAAAGATGAAAAACAATCCATACCCTATTTTTCTCATGTAGTTCTCCTCTCTGTGAAGAAATTTTACGTATTATTCTGCATATCTTTATTAAAGGCTCTTTTCGTAAACTTTGTTGCTATTCACTAGCTTTATGTGTTGACTCAGTAACTTGCCTTACTCAGTCAACTAACAAGTTTGAAGAAAAGATGCCCACCAAACCTTGTGTTATACCCTATGATGCATAGTTGAAAAGCAACATTTATTAGAAAACAGCTTTATACAAACATTGTTCTTCTCTATATATGTATTTTCCTGCAAGTTTTTTATGCTAATAAATTGGTTATTTCGAGAATTTTCTTAGAAAAATAAAATACCACCCGTATTTGGGTGGTATTTACTATTATTTTAATGGTGAACCTGTGGGCTTTCTGAAATCTCAGATAAAGCGTATCCTGCCTCATCGTCAGATCCGTCGTTTACTGCTAAATCACCTAATGAGCAAATACCAACTAAGCGGTTGTTTTCTACAATTGGTAATCGTCTAATTTGATGTTTAGCCATTAGATTTGCAGCCTCTTCAATACTCATGCCAGGATCTGCAGTTATTAAGTGCTCACTCATAATATCGGTAACTCTCGTAGAATTGGGACGTTTTTCTGCTACCCCTCTAATAACGATATCTCGATCAGTAATCATTCCTAATAAATGATCGTTTTCACAAATAGGAATAGCTCCAACGTCTAAATCCTTCATTTTTACTGCGACTTCATAAACGTTATCTAATGGTGTACAATACTCTACATTTGAAGTCATAACATCACGTACATGGTTCATATTAAAGCCTCCTAAAAAATTATTACATACATTACTTAATATGTCCTCATGATACATTTTTATAAATATTCCTTTCGTTAATAAAGCGATTTTTAATTTATTGAGTTCTGCAATAAGCTATTTTTTATTTTTAGCCATTCAGGTTTATTAACGTCACCAATCCATTGTCCAAAAACTGGATTTCCTCCTCCTTTACCGCCAACGTTTTCCTTCAATAGCTGAATACACGTCGCTACATTAAATAATTGGGAGCTAGAGGATGCGAAGATCCACGTTTTTTGCTTTATATTTTGAAAAATAACGACTCTATTGCCACCTTCGATCACAATTTTTGCCAAATCCTTCATTTCCTGAAGTGGCCTGTCTTCCCAACTATATTCAACTACTTCTTCCCCTAAGTTCATCAAGCTTTCAGCCTCATGATATATTTCCTTTTCGTAAAGTGTTTGATAATTCTTTTTTAGGAGTTGGTGTCCTTGATGAAAGTTAGAAAATCTTTCGGCCACTAATGATGGAGAAACATTTAATTTTTTACTAACCTCTGTTACGGCGGAGAAGATTTCTTGAAAATATGTATATGCCCTTAATCCACAAACGAAGGACAAACGCACATTCTGTTTATACTTTTCCCAACCGAGAATTTTTATTAAACCTAACTCTCCTAACATTGTTACATGAGTGCCACAGCATGTAGACCTGTCAATCCCCTCAATTTCAACAAATCGTACAAATGCGGGAGTTTCTTTTAATTTGGATAATTTCTCTTGCTCTACTTCATCATAAGGTAAGACATATGTTTCAATAGGTCGATTTTCAAATATGTATTGGGTAATTTTTCGTTCAACTTCTAAGATTTGATTACTTTTCAAATCACTTGTATTTAGATCGATCGTACAAACATCTTTTCCTAAATGAAAAGAAACTGTCTTAATTTCGAACAACTCAAGCCAGACAGCTGACAAAAGGTGTTGTCCTGTATGTTGTTGCATGTGGTCGAATCGGCGGTCGAAATCAACCTTCATTTTTATCCGTTTTTTTTCAATGGTTCCATCTATTTTATGGTAAATTTCATCACCAATAAGTTGAACATCTAATACTGGCTTATCATCGATCACACCATAGTCAGAAGGCTGACCACCGCCTTCTGGATAAAAAATGGTTTGGTCAAATGAAAACCACTTTTCATCGTTTATCATTTTTGAATTTTTGAAAATCGCGGTGTATTCTTTCATATAAGGATCATTCTCAAATATCTTTTTTGTCATTTTTCTCATCCTTTTTGTTCTGAATTCAATCATTTTTTTTTACATACAGTCATTTTAATTGCATCTTCTTTCTTTTCATACTATCATATTTAAATAGGCTAGCTTACATAATAGGAGGGTTATATATGAAATTTGAAGAAACAGGTTTAACAGGTAAAGAAGTTGAATTTTCTGAAGCCGAGCATGTATTAGCTGAAGCAGGCTTTGTTCATGCTGGACAATGGGACTATGAACGCGTAACATTTGACTATAAATTTGACGATTTAGTAAATGAAGATGTCTATTACTTAAGAGTGCAAGCTTATGCTGTTAAAGGTGAAATTCCATCTCCGTATTCCGTAATTAAATTTTAGATCCTATTCTTGGGAAACATTACTACCCACACGGTGTGGAATATGCTGACGAAAAATTCCCAAAACATATTTTAGACAAATGTAATAAGAAGCTAGAACAAATTGCTACTTTATTAAAATAATAAAGTTCTAAAAATAAAAAAAGCGTATGAGCTATTTAGTTCATACGCCTTTTTATGCCTCATTTATTATTTGATTGACAATTACGTTTACTTCCTCGACAGGAAAGCCCGTAAATAATTCTACATGGTTTTTAATGATTTGTTGTAGTTCATGAATTGTTTTTGGTATGTTCTTTCCGTAAAACAATCCCAACTTGCATAGTAATTGTGAACTTACCGTTATTAGTTTGAATTTTGATAGCATTTTTACCGATCTTTACTTTCTCCAGTAATTTCCCTTTTATAGATGACGAACATACCGTAACGCCGTCAACTTCAGTTAGCGCAATTTCTGCTATTATTTTGATGACCTCATCTACAATCGATAATTCACCTTTTTCCAAGCTCATTTCTAACATAAAAATCCCTCCTTAACAAATTGTTCATATAACGATAACGTTTCTAGACATTTCACTGTAAATTTACTTAAATAAATAATATAATAAAGATATGTTGTTTTTGTATGAGAGGAGTTTAAAATGGCCGCTTTATTATCTAAGAAAAACATTATTATTTTTACAACAATACTAGTAATTTTAATTGTGGGGTATTTTATTTTACCGGTCTCAGTCCCAATTATCGCTGCACTAGTAACTGCGTTGCTCTTAGCTCCGATTGTTAACTTTTTTGTATTGAAGATTAAAGTCAAAAGAGGCTTTGCGGTTTTCATTGTGTTTATGATATTTTTATGCTTCATAGGCTTGACTGGTTACTTAATTACCACAAAAGCTATCACCCAAGCTGACTATTTTGTAAAAAATCTACCAACCTACATTTCGCATGTTCATAATGCCTGGTGGGATTTTGAAGCAAATATAAACGATAAGTTTGAAGATATTCCAAAAAATCTAACAGATGAAATTAGTATTTATGTCGAACAATCTTTTATGACGTTAAGACGTACAGCAAGTAGCAGGAACATTGTAGGAGATGTAACTTCTCTTATTACAAAAATACCTGCATATTTAGTCTCAATTATTGTTTATTTAATTGCTCTTTATTTATTTTTATTGGAGTTACCGAAACTAAAAGAGCAAATTTTCTCTCACTTATCTGATAGAACCAAAGACAAAGTCCAATTTATGAGTTCTAGACTCTCTTATGTGATATTTGGATTTATTAAAGCACAGTTTTTAGTGAGTATTATTATTTTTATCGTTTCATTAATTGGGCTCTTGTTAATCATACCTGAAGTAGCGTTATTAATGGCATTTATCATCTGGATTATCGACTTTATTCCACTGATTGGATCCATTGCTATTTTAGCTCCTTGGGCTATTTATCATCTAATTGCTGGTAACACGGCTCTAGCTACACAATTACTTATTCTTGCTGCGATTCTCTTGGTAATTAGACGAACAGTAGAGCCTAAGTAATGGGACATCAAATCGGTTTGTCTCCGCTTGCAACATTAATTGCAATGTATATTGGTTTGCAATTATTAGGCGTCGTTGGTTTTATCGTCGGACCTCTTGTCGTTATTTTATTCACCTCTGCGAAGAAGCAGGTATAATTAAATTAAACTTCAAAATATAAAAGGTCTGGCAAGATGCCAGACCTTTTTCTTATAAATAACTTGTCCAACTCCATAGTAACTACATAACCGCCTTCCATGGAGTATGCATACATCTCCTACAATCTTAAAAACCCCAAATAGCTCTAAAGACGTTTGTAACTTCTCCAGGCGGATAGATCACATACAGCAGAAAATACACAGCAATTCCTGAAGAAGCACTAAAAAACCATATGACAGACGTTATAGGCCCTATCTTACGATGCAACTTTAAATTATTTTTATATCCTGAAACAAGCGCTATAATTCCTAAAACTGCCGCAGTAGTTGCAAGACTAATATGAAAAATCAAGAAGATCGTGTAGTAGATTTTCACTTCTTCTGGACCACCAAAAGCAGTACTTCCTACAAAAACAGTTTTTGCTACATACGTAATAAAGAAGATGGTCGCAAATAGGGCTCCTAGGAACATCATCTTTTTATGCTGTTCTATCTTTCTTCTTGCAACTGTAACCCATCCTAAAGCTACAAAAACAGCGCTAATTCCAATAAAAATTGTACTTATTAATGGCAATAACAAATCCGACTCCTCCTTCCGTCAATTATCCACTATTATTTTACCATGTGATTTTCGTCACACCACATGTAGAGTTTGACATATTTCGAACATATTTACAGTGCATTTTTAGTTTTGCTTCGTAGTTTACTTCGATAACACTAAACTATTCACTCTACCTTTACACTCATAAAGAAGAAGCTGACACATTTAAAATGTAGTCAGCTTTCTCTTTCTTCTTTGATATACAGATTAGAATTTTACTACACCTAAAGTAGCATTAATGCTGCTACCATAGGAATGATAATTACAATCCCTGATAACATGAATGCATTTGGCCATTCATGGCCTTTTTGGTTTAAGTGCATAAATAGTATAGTTGTAAAATAACCTGAACAGCAGCAAGAATTAAAATAAATGGTACCGCGAATGATGCAGGAATGATATCACTTGCAATCGCTAAGAAAGCTAATGCTGTAAAGAAAATCATTAAGGCAAATGTAATAATTTGATGTTTCATTTCCCGCTCAAGCTTTAACTTCTCACTTGTTGAAAGTTTGATCTGAGGTTCATTTGAATTAAGATTTGATCCCATTCATCTATCCTCCTATTCCCATTAAATATACAACTGTGAAGATGAATACCCATACTACGTCAATAAAGTGCCAATAAAGACTAGCTAAATAGAATTTAGGAGCATTAGTTAACGTTAAACCACCTTTACGGTAACGAATTAATAGGGTAATAATCCAACTTACACCAAACGCAACGTGGGCACCATGGAAACCTACTAATGTGTAAAACGCAGAACCAAATGCACTAGTCGTAAATCCTAAGCCATTATTAAGATAATCATAAAACTCATAAATTTCAAGCCCAAGGAATGATAAACCTAAAGCAACTGTTACCCACATCCAAATGAGCATCCCTTTATAATTACCCTTTTTCATCGCAATCATTGCAAAAACACTCGTTAAACTACTTGTTAAAAGAATCATTGTTGCAACAAATACTAATGGTAAGTGGAATAAATCGGCAGCAGATGGACCTCCTGCAGTACCATTACGCAATCCTAAATAGGTTCCAAATAAACTTGCAAAAAGAACTGTTTCTCCACCTAAGAAGAACCAAAACCCTAAGAATTTATTTTTCCCTTCAAGAGTTGCCTTTTCAGGATTTGGAGGTAGTACGCCACTTTCATGATGTACATGAGCCATATTATCTTACCTCCTTATCTGGTTCAATTTGATCAACAGGAATATGGTATCCATGATCTTCTTTTACAGATCTGACAAACATACAACCAAATGTAATTCCAAGTCCTATAATTGAAATTACATACGTGTGATAAATAAATCCAAAACTTGCAATAAACAAACCGATAGACATGATTAATGGTAGAATTGAGCCATTTGGCATATGGATTTCACCTAGTGGTTCTGCAACAGGTAATCTCTTATTGCCTTTTGATTTTTCATACCATAAAGCGTCTAACTCACGTACAACTGGCGTTTGTGCAAAATTGTATTCTTTTACTGGTGTTGAAGTTGCCCACTCAAGCGTACGACCATCCCATGGGTCACTAACAGCTTTGTTGTTTCTTGAAACAAAGATATTTACAAGAAGTAAGATGAAAGCAACTGCCATAAAGAATGCACCAATCGTACTAATAAAGTTTAAGTCGTTTAAGCCTTGACCATCTAAATATGAAGCTACACGTCTTGGCATTCCCATAAGACCAAGGAAGTGCTGAACAAAAAACGTTAAATGGAACCCGATGAAGAATAACCAGAAAAACCATCTACCTAATTTCTCGTCAAGCATTGTTCCAAATATTTTTGGCCACCAGTAGAAAGTACCGGCGAATAAACCAAACACAACACCACCAATAATTACATAGTGGAAGTGAGCTACTACGAAGTACGTGTCGTGGAACTGGTAGTTAGCTGCTGATGTAGCAAGCATTACGCCAGTAACTCCACCAAGTACGAATGAAGGAATAAATCCTAAAGCAAACAAGTTCGCTGTTGTAAAACTGATTCTTCCACCCCAAAGTGTCAGTAACCAGTTAAAGATCTTAATCCCTGTCGGAACAGCAATCGCCATCGTCGCTACTGCAAAAATTGCATTAGCTACAGGACCCATACCAACTGTGAACATATGGTGCGCCCACACCATAAATCCTAAGAAACCGATAATTAACGTCGCAAAGACCATTGCACTGTATCCGAATAAGCGTTTTTTCGAAAAAGTTGATAGTACTTCTGAGAAGATACCAAACGCTGGTAAAACTAAGATATACACTTCTGGATGCCCAAATATCCAGAATAAATGTTGCCAAATAACAACGTTACCGCCCGCTTCAACAATAAAGTAGTTAGCGCCGAATAGACGTTCAAACATTAGTAAGAATAAACCAACTGTTAAAGCTGGGAATGCGAATAAAATTAGTGCTGAAGCTACAAACGTACTCCAAGTAAATAAAGGCATTTTCATCATTGTCATGCCTGGTGCTCTCATTGTAATAATCGTTACAAGGAAGTTAATCCCCCCGATTAATGTTCCTGCACCACTAATTTGTAGACCAAGTACATAATAATCTAAACCTGTACTTGCATATGCTGCACTAGATAATGGAACGTATGCTGTCCAACCTGCATCAGGGGCTCCCCCAAAGAACCAACTGAGGTTAAGCAAGATTCCACCAGATAAAAACAACCAAAAACCTAGCGAATTTAAGAATGGGAATGCAACGTCTCTTGCACCAATTTGTAAAGGTACAATAAAGTTCATAAACCCAAATAATAATGGCATAGCAGCTAAAAAGATCATTGTTGTACCATGCATTGTAATTAGCTCGTTAAACGCTTGCGCGCTAACAAAGTTTGACTCTGGGAACATTAGCTGAATTCGTATTAACATGGCTTCAAGTCCACCTAACACGAAGAAAAATGCACCGGCAACCAAATACATAATTCCAATTTTCTTATGGTCTACCGTTGTTAGCCAATCCCAAAGTGCGCTTTTTTTCATAGCCACTGAGTTCGACAATATATTTACCTCCTTTTCTCTCGGTTAGTCTAGGACTTTTAAGCCCTTCATATATTCGATTAAAGCTTTCATTTCTTCATCATTTAAGTGATTAAACGCCGGCATTTTATTACCAGGTTTTGTTTTTTCCGGAAAACGAATCCATTCTTCCAAATTCTCATCATTGAATTCTAAAAATCCAGCAATTACTGTTCTTTCACCAAAGTTTGTTAAATCAGGACCACCTACAGCCGGATTCCCACCAACTCCACCTACAGCATGACAGCCGATACAGCTAGCTTGGAATACTTCACGGCCAGCTTCCGCTACCTGTGTTGCAGGCTCTTGCTCTGGCTGACTCATGTTTGTTGCCCACGCTTCAAAAACTTCAGGTTCAACTGCAATAACCTTGAAATCCATTAACCAGTGTGCTTCACCACAAAGCTCTGTACATTTCCCTTTATAAATTCCAGGGTTTTCTGCTTTAATCCACATTTCATTGGTAATACCAGGAACATTATCCTGTTTACCAGCTAATGCCGGAACCCAGAATGAATGCATGACATCAGAAGCTTCAAGATTAACAATAATTTTAGTACCTGTTGGAATGTACATATCCTGACCAGCGACTACATTATGATCTGGATACTCAAATTCCCACCAGAATTGGTGTCCTGTTACGTTCACCGTAATTGAGTTTTCGTCAGGTTCAACATCTGCTAATGTAAACGTGTCCATGACGTTAGGGATTGCAATAATAATTAGTAAGATAATTGGCACTGTTGTCCAGATAATTTCTAGAGTGTGATTACCTTCGACTTGTTTTGGAATATGTGTGTCACCCGGCTTCTCTCTATAACGCCAAAGAACAAATGCAAAGATAGCAAACACAACCACAATTACAAAAATCATTACGTAAAGACTAAGCTTAATTAGTGATAATTGCATCTCTGCGACTGGTCCTTGAGGATCAAGAGCCGTTAAATTCACTTCACCACAGCCCGCAAGCAACAACAAGAGTGCTGTTAACGGGAGTAGTCTGCTAAGTTGTTTCATCAAAGTTGTAAACCTCCCCTTTTTTTATTTTGATTATTTATGTCTAAACAACATGGAGAACAATCATAAGGATAAAGATAATTGTTAGGTAGTTTAATGAATAAACAAACATTAATCTAGCCCATTTCATATCATCCTTCATTACAAAGCCAGCAATTCCTAGTGCTAACCAACCGCCACCTAGCAATGCTGCAATTGTAGTATATACAGGACCAAACGTCGGTGATAAGAGCAGTGAAATTGGTATAAGTGCTGCAACATATAAAACCATTTGACGTTTAGTTACTGCAAAGCCTGATACTACTGGAAGCATAGGGATCCCAGCTTTTCGATATTCCTCACAACGCTTCATTGCTAAAGCCAAAAAGTGAGGAGGTTGCCAGATGAACATTATTAGAAATAGTACCCACGCAACCGAATGTAAGCCTGGATCAATAGCTGCCCACCCGATTAATGGTGGAACTGCCCCTGAAACACTACCAACAATTGTATTTAATGATGTCGTTCTTTTTGTCCACATCGTATAGATAACAACGTAAAAAACTAGTCCTACAAGTCCTATTACTGCAGCTGTTAAGGATGCTAGTAATAAAAATAACATTCCTATACCAGATAATAGTAGCCCAAATAATAACACCTGCTTTTCTGGAATTTTCCCAGTAACTGTTGGTCTATCAACAGTACGCTCCATTAGGTGATCAATATCTCGATCGATATAGTTATTTAAACTACATGCTCCAGCCATAACTAATGCTGATCCTAAGAGACCGAAAATAACAAGATGTAAATTTGCAAACAATTGTATATCCATATAGTAAGCTGCTAAAAACATACCCGCAAAGGCTGTAATCATGTTAGACATAACAATGCCAACTTTAGTTAAGGCAAGGAAGTCCCTCCAAGTCACGTTTGAAGTATTTGTATTAGCAATTGAGGATTCAAGGACCTTTGCTCCTTCTAATACAGTTTTATTCAACGATCTTCACCTCCATAAACTATAAAACTGAAAAACTATAAATGAGAAAGTCATAAACACTCAAGGAGTTATTATAGCATGTATTATTTATTCTATAAACAACTTAAATAACATTTTCTTAGTGTTAACCAACTTAATAATCACATTATAAATGATAATGCTGTGATTTTCATCACTTATATTTTCCAATTTTGTTTTTGTACCTAGATAATAACATTTTTAATTTAATAATGGTAATAATATGCTTACTAATAGAAATTGACATTTTACCGTTTTGTTCTTAAAATGAGAAGGACCAATGTACACGGTAAAATTCATATTTACTAAAGGTTAGGTGAACAATTTGAATAAAAATTTAAAAATATTTTCCATACTAACCACAATTGGAATGATTATCGTTTTACTCCAAGGTGCTTTAGTTACGAAGACAGAATCAGGACAAGGTTGTGGTGATTCTTGGCCACTATGTCACGGACAAGTGATACCAGAGTCAATTACTACACTAGAAACGATTATTGAATATAGTCATCGCTTTGTTTCCGGTATTTTAGGAATTATGGTTATTATTCTAGCAATTTGGATGTGGAGAAAGTTACCTCACGTTCGTGAAACAAAATTTTTGGCAATTATTGCAGTTTTATTCATTATCTTCCAAGGATTGTTAGGTGCAGCCGCGGTCATGTGGGGACAATCCTCAGCAGTATTAGCTCTCCATTTTGGTTTCTCATTAGTGTCTTTTGCAAGTGTCCTATTACTAACCATCCTCGTCTTTGAGGAAGGGAAACCCTCGAGAGTAAGTGCGACTAAGATCACCACACAGTTCAGGAGCTTCATCTATTTTGTTTTCACATATTTATATATCGTTGTGTATACTGGTGCTCTAGTTCGTCATACCGACTCAAGTCTCGCTTGTGCAGGTTGGCCACTATGCAATGGGCAAATTATTCCTCCACTAAGAGGAAACATTGCAGTTCAGTTTGGGCATCGAGTTGCTGCTGCTGTGATGTTTCTAGTTATTTTAGCTTTATTAGTCCATGTATACAGACACTATAAAGAAGAAATTGCACTACGTTATACCGTACTAATCTCTTTTATACTTGTAACCATCCAAGTACTAAGTGGTGCTTATGTAGTTTTTACAGCAATGAGCTTATTTTCATCCATGCTCCACGCATTTATTATTACTTGCTTATTTGGTTCTATAAGTTATCTCTTGATGCTTGCAACTAGATCAAAGTCTTAAGAAAAGCCGCAAGCGCGCTAAAAAAAGGGACAGAGGAGTTCATACACCCTCTGTCCCTTACTATTTTATTTTCTATAATTTTATTTATTACTTATAGTCCGTAAACGTGTACATATTCTATAATCTAGTAATGCAACCTTCAATTAACTGAAATATTCCTTCATATTTTTTAATGAATTTATTTTATCTTTTAAAAGAAGCTCTAGTCCAACGATAGTAAGTGATAATGGATTGGCATAGTTTTTCTTTACTTCCCATTTTAGTTCGTCTTTACCACAAATACTATAGCTGTTCAGTTCTCTAACGTCATTTTTGATTTCCTCCAAAGCAGAAGTTTTCTGCTCTTCAGGCAATTCCATTATTCTATCAATCTTGTCTATGAATTCCAAAGAATAATTAATTTTTGTTTTTACCTGCTCATAGGTTTTCTCGTCGATTAACTTATATTTAAACTTAAAAGAATTTAAAGCTAAGGCAGAATTATAGGTTGCCCTAACAATCTCATCTCTTGTTAAAAATTCTGTTTCATAACTTAACATATATTTCCAGGACGGCTGTAAAAGTGCCTCTCGATGATCTTCAACTGTATGACAAAACTTTTTATAACCATGTAACTCGGGATTCTCAAAAGCAGGACTTGCTGGGTCAAGAAACGGTGCCAAAGGTGCTATAAAGTAAGACAATCTGGTATCTTGATTACACTTCAAGTGAATTTCTTCACAAAATTCAACATTTTTTAGAGCACTTTCATAATCCTGCCCTGGAATTCCTACCATAAAAAAGAGATCAATTTTCGAACAGTTATATTTTAGCGCTGATTTTATCGTTTCTATAACTTTCTCATTTGTGCAATTAAATTTTCCATTGGTGCGTCGCAATTCTTCATCGTGACTCTCTAAAGTAATTTCAATACTGTATTTAGGTAATGCTTTATCTAATTCACCAAAAAACTCATCACCTGCAGCATAAAAAAGTTCAAATACCAACTCATTTTTTAAGTCCCTTTGCTTGAATCGGTTCAAGAGTTCGGAAACGTATTCTTTCCCACCTTGGCGGATATCATTGAGGAGAAAAATTGGGGCTCGGCTAAACCTCTGAATAAAAACAATATCCTTTTCCAATTTTTCTGGTGAGCGCATCGCTATGTTCCTTCTATTACACATTAACTCATAAGATGTTTTTGAACCCCCACAGATCAAACAATTGAAATTACAGCCTTTTGAAGTTAACAATGCAGTGTTTGGATACTTTAACCAATCTACATAAGGGAGCGGATCTATAAAATTACGGTACTTAAATACAGAACGAATAACATATTGATAGCCAGGAATATCAAACTCATCCATATTATCAGCCACATAGGTATGAGGATTAAATATATAAGTATCATCTTTTTTCCACGTTAAATTTGGGATAATTTCGTAGTTTTCCTCACCTGTTTTTAATTGATCCATCAACTGATGGACTAGTTTTTCTGTAGAATCACCACGAAACACAAAATCAATATAAGGAGATTTAATTAATTCTTTATGAAAATACGTTGATGACAACCCGCCAAAAAAGACCGGTTTATCTGGATGGTATTTCTTCACTAACTTAGCAATTTCTATACTCCCATGAGCATGTGGCAACCAATGAAGATCTATACCGAACGCTTTTGTTTTTATTTTTTTTAGCTTTTTTTCCACGTCAAAATTCGGATTTAATAGCATTCTATTTGCAAGATTTATTATTTTTACCCGGTATCCATACCTTTCTAAATAATCAGCAATACTTGTTAATCCAATTGGATACATTTCAAAGACAGGTGAAGATGGTACTACATCACTTATTGGCCCAACTAACAATGATTTCTTACGGAAATCATAAACACTCGGTGGATGTAAAAGCACTAAATCAAATTTCAAGTAAAGCACCTCTCTTTTATCTTTATTTATCTTAGATTATTCTTCAATTTCATTTCAGACAATAGATATAAGCCAAAGTTCCTATATTGTTCATATATGTAAAAAAAAGTTAGTAGTAGCCGTTCATAAACCTTGCTTTCGTGAATATATTGAAAAAAGTTTGTTAATAATTTCACAAACTTAAATCTTTTCATTAGGCTGTTTTCGCATAGGAGTGTTTTTCAAGTAGAGTATGTTCTCAAAGATTTGGGCTTTTAAAATAGGTGGAAATGACAAGATCTATCAAGGTCTCAGAGGCATCTTTTCTAACCTACAACTTGTCTAACGGGAACAAATAACTATTTGACCAATTGATTTTTTAATAGCCCTAGTACGAAAAGAGCCTTTCATTAAAATAAATAAAGGAAGGTGCAGCTATGAATAGGCCTAAAATTGTTATTCTTGGTGGTGGGTATGGGGGATTAATTACTGCTACAACTCTGCAAAAGAAGTTAAAAAAGAGGAGGCAGAAATTATCTTAATAAATAATAAAGATTATCAGTATCTAACAACAAAATTACACGAACCCCCTGTAGGTACTTTGGATGCGGAGAAAATTAAAATTGGCATTCATGAAGTCATTAAAACAAACATCGTTACATTTAAACAAGAGAATGTTATCGGTATTGATAAGAATAATAAAAAAATCTTTTTGGAAAATGGAACCCTTAATTATGATTATTTAGTTGTAGCAATCGGTGCAGTCCCAGAGACTTTTGAAACCCCTGGGGTTAAAGAACACGCGTATTTCATATTTAATTTTGATAGTATTTACCAACTAAAGTTACAAATAGAAAGTATGTTTATGACCTATAGTTCAGAACCTGATGATCATTTATTAAGTTTTATTATTGTCGGTGGTGGTTTTACAGGTGTTGAGTTTCTATCTGAGCTAGCCTATAGTGCTCCCTATTTATCTAAAAAGTACGGTGTGCCTTTGGAGAAAATAAAGATTACTTGTGTCGAAGCGGGATCGACAATATTAAGGGAATTTGACCCTGAAATTATTAATTATTCACTTTATGTGCTAGAACAATATGGCATAAAAATTCTACAAAACCAGAAAGTTGTTAAATGCGAAAAAGACGGTGTAATTTTAAATAATTCTACTGAAAAACTGTATGGCAATACTATCGTTTGGACTGTAGGTATTAAAGGACACCACATTGCTTCAGAAGCAGGGTTCAACGTAGTAAACGGTCGAGTTAAAATTGATGAATTCTTGCAAGTACCTAACGAAGAAAATGTTTTCTTTATTGGTGATAGCAGTATTTTCACCAATGTTCATGGGAAAGAAGAGCCCCCTACTGCCCAAATAGCAATTCAACAAGGTGAACACTGCGCTAAAAACATTGTTGCCCTTATTAGGGGACAATCACTAAAACCTTTTAACTATGTTTATAGAGGAACTCTAATGTCATTAGGAAGAAAAAATGCTACTGGAATCGTCTACAATAAAAGGGTTAAAGGACGAATTGCTTCATTCCTAAAGAAAGTAACAGAATGGCGCTATTATTTGAAACTAGGTGGATTAAAATTATTTTTAAAGAAAATTTTCATTTAAATTATAGTACACAAGAAAAGCGCAAGCGCCCTGTTAAGCCCCGACTAGCAAATGTTCTTCGAGAAAAAAAGTGTGCTCTTTCACTTTTATTCTCGAAGGTTATTTGACCTCGAGGGGCTGGGCGGTGGAGCTAGACAGTTATTACGTTGAAATTTTATACATTCTTATCTTTCAAAAAAAACGAGCTGAAGAGCCCGTTTTTTTGTTTGTTACTTTTGTATCTCAATAAGTAAATCGCCTGTTTGAATTGCTTCTCCATTCTGTACGTAAACACGACTTACAACCCCATTAAAGGGTGCTTGAACTGTCGTTTCCATCTTCATTGCCTCAGTGATCATGAGATGGTCTCCTTTTTTAACTTTATCCCCATTTTCAACCAGGGTTTTCACAACAGTACCAGGCATTGTTGCTCCAATATGATTTGGATTTGCTTGATCGGCTTTCGTTTTCGCAATGACTGTTGTCTCAACGTTTTGATCTTTAATAACGATTTCCCTTGGCTGTCCATTTAATTCGAAATAAATCACTCGAGTTCCATCTTTTTGTGCTTCCCCAACCGAAACTAACTTAACAATTAACGTTTTTCCTTGTTCAATCTCAACCTCTATTTCTTCCCCTAAGCGCAAACCATATAAAAAGGTTGGCGTATCAAGAACTGATACATCACCAAACTGCTCATAAAAACGTTGATGATCTAAGTACACTTTTGGATAAATTGCATATGAAAGTAGATCGAAGTCAGTTACCTGTCTATTTAGTTTCTCAAATAGCTCTCTTTTCATTAATTCAAAATCTACTGCTGGTAAGCTTTCACCAGGTCTTCCTATTATCTCTTCTCTTCCTTTTAGAATAATTTTTTGAAGATCCTTAGGGAAACCTTGATAAGGTTGACCCAAATACCCCTGGAAAAATTCTACTACTGAATCCGGAAAGTCTAGTGTTTCTCCCCTATCAAAGACATCTGCTTCTGTTAAATTGTTTTGCACCATGAATAACGCCATATCCCCAACAATTTTTGAAGATGGAGTCACTTTAACCACATCACCAAACATGTCATTTACAGTACGGTACATTCGTTTTACTTCATCCCAACGACTTTTTAACCCGACTGCTTTCGCTTGCTGTTGCAAATTACTATATTGCCCTCCAGGCATTTCGTGTTCATACACCTCTGAATGAGGGGCCACCATGCCACTTTCAAAGCCTTGGTAAAACTTCCTCGTATCTTCCCAGAAATGACCTAGCTTCTCGATAGCTTCAATGTTCACGTTTGGTTGACGCTCACTACCCGTTAAAGCATAAATTAAACTATTTGCACTAGGTTGCGAAGTAAGTCCAGCCATTGAACCTACAGCTACATCAACGATATCTACACCAGCTTCAATTGCCTTTGCATAGGTGAAAATCCCATTTCCACTTGTATCGTGAGTATGCAAATGAATAGGAATTGAAATCGTTTCTTTTAGTGTAGATACTAACCGGTAGGCAGCTTCTGGCTTCAGCAACCCTGCCATGTCTTTAATCCCTAAAATATGGGCTCCGGATTGCTCTAACTCACTAGCTAAATCTAGATAGTATTTTAAGTCATATTTTAAACGACTATTATCTAAAATGTCTCCAGTGTAACACATGGCCGCTTCAGCTATTTTTCCGGAGTCACGAACTGCTTCTATTGATAGCGTCATTCCCGGCACCCAATTTAAGGAGTCGAAAATTCGAAATACATCAATTCCAGCATCTGCAGATTTTTGTACAAATTCTTTAATCACGTTGTCTGGGTAGTTTGTATACCCTACCGCATTAGATGAACGGAACAGCATTTGTAATAATAAATTAGGCATTTTTTTTCTTAATGTTAATAAACGTTCCCACGGGTCTTCGTGTAAAAATCTCATTGCTACATCAAAGGTTGCACCACCCCACATTTCAGATGAGAAAAGGTTTGGCAGCATTCTTGCAGTCGGTTCAGCAATTCTTTTTAGGTCATGGGTCCTTACACGTGTTGCTAATAAAGATTGGTGTGCATCGCGGAAAGTCGTATCAGTTAGTAGTACTTCTTTTTGTTCCTTTACCCATTTTGCGACCCCTTCAGCACCGTGCTTTTCTAATATTTGCTTTGTTCCACTTGGATATGGGTCAGAGAGCTTTAATTTTGGTATAACAGGTTCATCAAACACAGGTTTTTTCATTTTTTCAATGCCAGGATATCCGTTAATTGTCGTTTCCCCAATAAAAGAAAGCATCTTTGTTCCTCGGTCCTTTCTTTTTGGAAAGACGAACAATTCAGGGGTTGTATCAATAAAAGAAGTATTATATTCACCATTTAAAAACTTTTCATGTTGTACAACATTCTCTAAGAAAGCAATATTTGTTTTAATCCCACGAATTCGAAATTCACGTAAGTTTCTCAACATTTTTGAAGCTGCATCCTCAAAGGTTAAGGCCCAAGTTGATAATTTAACTAACAAAGAATCATAATATGGAGAAATTACCGAACCTTGGAAACCGTTACCTGCATCGAGCCGAACTCCAAAGCCACCCCCAGAACGATAAACCATGATTTTACCAGTATCAGGCATAAAATTATTACTTGGATCCTCTGTTGTTACTCGTGATTGAATTGCAAATCCATGGCAGATGATTTTTTCTTGAGTAGGAATACGTAGTTTTTTTCCATGAATTAATTCTCCATCAGCAATGTAAAGTTGAGCTTGAACAATATCGACCCCTGTTACCATCTCGGTAATGGTGTGCTCAACTTGTACACGCGGATTTACTTCAATAAAGTAAAAATCCCCAGAATCAGTAACTAAAAATTCAACTGTACCCGCATTAATGTAGTTTACCTTCTCCATTAACTGAACAGCTGCAAGGCAAATCTCTTCACGAACATCATCTGTTAAAGAAACACTTGGTGCAATTTCAACGACTTTTTGATGGCGACGTTGTACAGAGCAATCTCGATCATATAAATGAATAATATTCCCACTCTGGTCTCCTAAAATTTGTACTTCAATATGCTTAGGATTTTCAATAAATTTTTCAATATATACTTCGTCATTTCCAAATGCGGATTTCGCTTCAGACTTCGCTCTGGCATACGCTTCTTGAAGCTCTTCTTTTGAACGTACAATTCTCATCCCACGTCCACCACCACCAAGAGAGGCTTTAATAATAAATGGAAAACCAAATTGCTTGGCGAAAGTTTCCACAGCTTCAATTGTTTCAACCGGCCCATCACTGCCAGGGATTACGGGGAGGCCAGCTTTAATCGCTTGGGTTCTTGCCTGAACTTTATCACCAAACATATGTAGGTGTTCTGATTTAGGACCAATAAAAATGATCCCCTCTTCTTCACAGCGTCTTGCAAAGTGAATGTTTTCCGACAGAAAACCGTATCCAGGATGGATGGCGTCGACATTGTTTCGTTTTGCCAATTCTATAATTCCATCAATATCTAAATATGCATCGATCGGTTTTTTACCTTCACCAATTAAATAAGCCTCATCAGCCTTGTAACGATGATAAGCCCCTGTATCTTCCTTTGAATAGATTGCAACTGTACGGATATGTAATTCAGTGCAAGCTCGAAAAATACGAATTGCAATCTCACCGCGATTTGCTACTAATACTTTTTTAATTTTAGTCATCTTATTCATAAAATCCCTCCTTATTGACTGCAAATACAACATATAGTCCTATAAAACTAACAAACATCTGATGAACTGATGACAGGTCAGATAACTTACTTTTTATCATATCACTTTTTTCATGGAGTTAAATAACAAATTGATGAATAATTTGAATTTTTCATTTTTAATTAGTTACCTTCCATGCATTCAAAATGAGCCAACCATCGGAATGATATCTTCCCATCTTAAATGGAGTTACATTGATAATAAACATCCAAAAATTTAAAAAAGCCAACCATTGAAACCATAAAGTTAGGTACTCATCACCATAGCCAATTCCAGGTAAAATTAATAAACAAGCAACCATTCCATTTAATAAAGGACCACCTAGCGATATAATTACTTGTCTACATTTAGCCGTTTCAGCTAATTCATAACTAGTATTTCCTCCTAATGGTAAAATACGAAAGAAGAAATTCGTATTGTTACACTTAAAATTTTTAACTAAAAACCCAGTACCTATAGTAACTGTAATTTTCTTTGCATTACACCCGATCGCACAAAAAAAATGCCCTAACTCATGAAGGATTAAGGTAATTGGTAAAATTGTAAAAAAACAAATAACGATAAAGAGAAAAATCATCTTATCCCCCTACAGTTCCGATGTCATCTTTATAATTTTATTGCCTACAAAAAAAGACAACTCTATAAACAACAACCGTTTTCCCAAAGAAAAACGGTTGTTGTAGAGTCATCTTCTCAATCAAGGCCTCTTCATTGACGCTTCGTGAAGCGTTGCTAATTCGCGTTCAAGTTCAAATAACAATTGTTTTCCTAACTCTTCCTCAATTAGTTCAAGGCGAATCGCAAAATCAATTTCTCGCGACAAACCAAACATTTGTGTATCTAAAACCTCTTCATAAAGAGGGCATTGTGGCATAGTTAAGTTCGTCATTTGAACTTCAATAAGCTTTAAGATTTTATTTGCATCCGCTTTTAGAAGGGCGTACGCTTTTTCAGAATGTCCTGTTATAGCTTCTTTAGACATGTTTATTCCCTCCCATACCGAGTCGTTTCACTGTCCCTTATGTCACTATGATAGCTTTTATAGTAAAAAAATGCAATATTTTAGAAGTATTTCTATAGTAATAATAAAATATTTGTTCACATAACACTCTTAAAATATACTTAGATTATACCTGCTAGATAAGCTCTCTAAAAGCTTCATTCCCGCAACACTATTTCCTCGATCATCTAAAGCCGGTCCATAAATTCCAATTCCTAGTCCATGTGGCAATGAACCCATTATAGCTCCTGAAACTCCACTTTTTGCAGGAATTCCCACGCGAATCGCAAATTCTCCTGAAGAATTATACATCCCGCATGTAACCATAAAGGTTTTAATAATTCTTGTTATATGTAAAGGAATAACTTGTCGTCCAGTCTCAGGATTTCTACCTTCATTCGCTATTACGTAACCCAACTTTGCTAGATCTGTACAATCAACTTGAATTGCACATTGCTTCGTATATAAATCAAGAAGGTCCTCGACACTACTTTGAATAACACCATGTTGTTTCATGAAATAACATAAAGAGCGATTTAAAAATGCTGTATCTAATTCTGATTTTGCTACTCGCTCACAAAAAGTAATTTCAGAGTTAGATGTCATTTCATGGATCAAGCCTAATATCCTTCCAAGTTTTTCATCAATAGATTGGCCAATAATCATATTCGTTACAGCTAAAGCACCTGCATTTATCATCGGATTTAATGGTTTTGAGGGAATATTTGTTTCTAATTTAGCAATTGAATTAAATGGATCACCAGTTGGCTCCATTCCTACTTTTGAGAATACATAATCTTCGCCATGATCCATTAAGGCAACTGCTAACGTGATTACTTTTGATATACTTTGCAAAGTGAACTTTTCATAAATCCCTCCAGCAGCAATACAATCTCCTTTCCCTCGATATATCGCTATTGATAGTGTTTCTGGATTGGCCTCGCCTAAAGCTGGTATATAATCAGCAACAGATCCATATTTGGAATACTTTTTGGCTTCTAACACCATCTCGTTCAAATCCTCATTAAACGAAAAATCTTCCATCTCGACACACTCCTTCTCTCTTCTATAATATTAGAATAGCCAGTACCTAGCAATTCATGAAGGAAATAAAAAAGACTGTTTTCGCAAAGTTTGTTGCTTTCGAAAAAAAACTAAGATTTCACAACTTATTTAGCAAGTAGCGCTCTTTTCTTACTCAATTTATTGAGTGATATCTTCATCTAAGGAATTTTTCCAATTATTTTACGTTAAAATGCCACAATGTTTACAAAAAGAGCCTAAAAAAAAAAGACTAATCACCAATTTATGATGTTAGTCTTAGCTGGAGGTCTAAAGCGTAAAGTTTCGAACTCTTTAGATACTCAACTTTATACTCTAAACTCTGCACTGTTATAGTAGGTCAGCAGCTAATTGTGCTAAACCTGATCTCTCACCTTTTTCTAATTTCACATGACCGCTAATTTTTTCAGCTTTAAATTTTTCGACGACATAGGTAAGTCCATTATTATATTCATCTAAATACGGATGATCAATTTGTTGTGGGTCACCCATTAGAACTATTTTACTTCCTTCACCAACTCTTGTTAATATTGTTTTCACTTCATGCTTCGTTAGGTTTTGTGCTTCATCGATAATAATAAATTGCTCTGGGATACTTCTGCCCCGAATATATGTTAATGCTTCAACTTGTATTGAAGCCATACCTGCTAAGATTTGATCTAACTCCCCTGGCTTTTTCGTATTAAATAAAAACTCTAAGTTATCATAAATAGGTTGCATCCATGGTCTGAGTTTTTCTTCTTTTTCGCCCGGTAAATAACCGAGGTCTTTTCCAACAGGCACAACCGGCCTTGCTACTAATAGTTTTTTGTATTTGTGGAAATCTTCTGTTTGAAGCAATCCAGCTGCAAGTGAAAGCAGTGTTTTTCCTGTTCCTGCCTTCCCAACTAAGGTTACTAATGGAAGATCATCTCGAAGTAATAAATCAAAGGCCATCCTTTGTTGTACATTACGAGGCTTTATACCCCATACATGGTCCAAGTCCCTTATTAACGGAATAATGTCTCTACAATTAGTATCTACTTTTCCTATTGCAGAAGCTGAGCTTCCTAATTCATCTTTTAAGATTACAAACTGGTTAGGATATAATCTCTGGTAATTTTTTAATTCTTTAATTGAAATCTTCTGATCCTTGTAGAACTTATTTAAAACTTCGACACTAACAAGTACCTCAAGATATCCTGAATAAATATGATCAGAAGTAATGACCCTATCACTTAAAAAGTCTTCTGCTTGAATTCCAATAGCATCGGCTTTTACGCGCATGAGGGCATCTTTTGAGACTAAGATGACTCGCCTTCCATTTTCCTTAATTTTCTCTTCTAATAATAAATTCAAAGCGACTGCGATAATACGATTGTCATTGCTTTTTTCGTCAAACATATCCTTCATCTTTTCAAAAGAACGATGGTTCAATTCTACTCGTAGTTGACCACCATTTTCTAATAATACTTTCTCGTGTAACTTCCCTTTTTCTCGGAATTGATCCATTATTTTTGCAACCTGTCTTGCATTTCGACCTATCTCGTCCATATAACGCTTTTTGGAGTCAACTTCTTCCAATACAATTGCAGGAATTACTACTTCATTTTCTTCAAATGCAAAAATTGCCAATGGATCTTGCAGTAATACGTTCGTATCTAAGACGTAGATTTTATTCAACGTCACGCCTCCTTGACTAAGTGAATTGGGAATGGTGTCTTTCTATTAAGTTATGCACTGAAAATAAAAATGAGATAGCGTGGCCTAAATTTTAGCAAAAACATTTTTACAAGGGGCTAAATAGTTCTTTTCGTATCGCTCTTTTCTAATAAATTGTTGCTATTAGCTTTTAGGTCGTAACCAAGCGAATGCATGGCTCAAAGTTTACGAAAACAGCCTTTCGTAGTGTTTTCTTCATTCAAATTAAAAACATGTGTCGTTTTTACTTAACCAAGCGAATTTCATTATAACCTTAACCAAGTATATCAATCTAAATGTAGTTGAGAATGGTTTCAGCGCTACTACAATTAGGACTTAGTAGCGAAAAATAATGAATTATGAAATTCATTAAATCGTAGCTCCCAGAAAAATATTTTGTTCTATAAAGTAAAAAAACAGAAAAGAAGCCCCAAAGACCTTGTTTTCCAGGCCAATACTAGCTACCTAATGATGATGTGAGAATAGATTTTAAACCATTGGTGAGAAATGAATTTACTATAAATGTATGTACAACCGAATAAAGATAGACGAAGAAACGAACAATAATTATAAATATTTACTTTGAAAGGATTGAATGATTATGAAACCTATTCAAATTTGTATATACGTATTTGCTATCTCACTTTTATTTGCTTGCCAGCCGAACACAGCTGAAGACACTGAACAAGGAACTCAAAGATCCTTAGACATTGCCGAGCAAGCAAAAGATCCCCGTGAGAAAGAAACAAAAACAGCAGAAGAAGTCGCTGAACATCTAGTACACCTTACAGAGAGAGTTCCAAATGTCAATAGCGCCACTGCAATTGTTATAGGAGATTTAGCCGTTGTCGGAATTGATGTAAAAGCAGATTTGACTCGTTCTGATGTTGGTGTCGTAAAATACGAGGTAGCCGAAACTTTGAGTAACGACCCCCATGGGGCATATGCTTTCATCACAGCCGATCCTGATATAAATTCCAGGCTCAAAGAAATGAGAAAAGATATTAATGCAGGACACCCTATTTCTGGGATCATGAATGAGTTAGCGGGAATTGTTGGGCGGCTTATTCCGGTAATACCTGGAGCAGAGCATCGAAAGTCAGAACCAGAACCAACTGATGCTAATAAAGAAAAGTTAAGTGAGGGGCAAAACAGCGAACTTAAAAATATTCAAGAGAAGCAAGGAAAGAGAAATATGGAAGATGAGAAATTAGGTGGGCACCCCGAGGAGGATGGCACTGAAAGAGAAAAGAGACAGCAACTTCGAAATGAGCATGGTGAGTAGAGAAACCATTTAGTAAGAGTGTATTTAATTAATAGCCGAAAATACTAATCAAATTCATAAAAAAAGCTTAGTCAAATGACTAAGCTTTTTTCATAGCAGTCATTACCTGGTTATCAAGCTTCTCGGCTGCTTCCTTATCATATGTTTTTTCGTATTGTGGCTCTACAGAAATTTTTGAACCATAAAACATGACATCACGCACTTCTTTTATTTGAATTTCTACAAGAGCTAATTTCAAAGGAACTTCATCCATTTTTTCCACTTTTACATTAGCTGTTCCACTAATCGAATATGTAGATTCATTTCCAATGATGTTTAAGACAACTAGTGCGTTTTGGTTAATGTTTTGGATAATTCGCGAACGATTATCTACTGCAAAGTAAATTTTATCCTTCGTAGGAGCTAAAACCCAAGAGATTGCACTTACGTTAGGACCTTTAGTTTCATAATCTACAGTTGCAATTGTAACAAACCGTTCTTTTTGAAGGATTTGAAATAACTCATCTGTTAATACCGCTTCTACTTGATTTGCCAAAGAAATAACCTCCTATAATTGTTTTTTGAAAACACAATAAATGCAAACCTCTTATGTTTTCTCAATTAGATATAAAGCAAATTTATGCTACAGTTATACTATACCTTTTTTTACCTAATGTTAAAACCATAACGGCTTGAAATGTTGCAGTATATACTCTTCTTTTCCAAATCGGCTCTTTTCGTAACGCTTTTTTCGTAAACATTGTGTTTTTATACACTAATTTTAAACAAATAGTCCCTATTTGTGTGTTTACATCCATCACAAGTTAGAAAAGATGCATCTGAGACTTGATATATCTTGTCATTACTAGCTAATTAAAAACAACAATCTTTGAGAAAACAGCCTTTCTAAAAGATATTTGCTATTAGCTTTTAGTTCGTAACCAAGCAAATGCTTAGTTCTTCACGCTTTGCGTGAAGCTTTTGAGAATAAATAAGCTTCTTGGGACAAATTAATTTTTCCCAATGGCTTATTTATTCTCAAAAGACGATCTAAAAGCAACATATGAGAAAACAACCTTACAGAAAAATGAAGTCTTCCATAAAAGACCTTCTCTCTAAAGATCAAATAGTGCCAAGAAAATTGATGAGGTACTTGTTTTGATGACTCCCACTTCACAATAGATGTTATTTCAACTATAATGCATGTATGGACTAGCTGCCACTGAAAGTAATGAGGTGAGAAGATTGAGAGTAAAATGTGTAATTTGTGATAAAATTGAATCGATTGAAAATGAGTCATTTTTAGCAAAACGTTTAAGAAACAGACCGATACATACGTATACATGTCAAACATGTCATGATCGCATTACTGAGCGGACAAAAGAAAGACTAGCGACAGGAAAATTCCGTATTAATAAACCAGAACAAAATGAGGATGATTGGTAAGCAGTTAGAGTGTAAAGTGGTGTAAGTAAGGCTTTGAAAAAAAAAGAAAGCTGACTAATCGGATTTAACCGATTAATCAGCTTTTTTTCTACCTCTCAAAAATCAATACACTTAACTGTTAACTACTTTTTCACGTTTCTCCTTATAAAGACGATATTTATAAGCACCTAATACAAAAGTGGCAATTAACAATGATTCCACAACAGGAAGTCTAAGTGCCAAAATTGTTGTAAATATCGATCCAAAGAGTAGCGCAATGTAGACAATTGCTGTTTTTAAAATTGGAAGCTTCCTTGCAAATCCTAAATTAAATACAATCACGGTTAGGACAACTACAATTAAATAGAGCATCGTAAATGCAAAGAAAAATTGTTCAGGATTTCCAGCGCCTAGTGCTTCAGCTAAAGATGAAAAGTTTGGCGTAACAATCTTCTCTTCAGTACTACCCATACTAAGTCCTCCTTCGTGCAAATATTAGCCTTGAGTTGCTATCTTCTTTTTCTTCTCAATACGCTCTCGCTCGTTTTTGTCTAAGATTTTCTTTCTTAAACGAATTGATGTAGGTGTAATTTCACACAATTCATCATCATTTAGGTATTCTAATGACTCTTCTAATGTCATTATTTTAGGCTTTTTCATAGTTACTGTTTGATCTTTATTAGCAGATCGCATATTTGTCATTTGCTTAACCTTAGTAATATTAACGGTTATATCATTTTCACGAGTATGTTCGCCAACAATCATACCTTCATATACTTCAGCACCTGGGTCTACGAAGATAATCCCACGGTCCTCAACTTGCATGATCCCGTACTGACTTGCTTTTCCATTTTCCATTGACACTAGAACACCTTGACGCCTTCCACCAACTCGTCCAGTGAGCATTGGTTGATAGCTATCAAAGGTATGATTAATAATTCCATAACCTCTTGTTTGTGTCATAAACTCTGTTGTATAGCCAATCAAACCACGAGCTGGGACTAAAAATTCCAAGCGGACTTGACCATTTCCGTTATTGACCATATTTAGCATTTCACCTTTACGCTCACCAACAGATTCCATGATTGTACCTGTAAACTCTTCTGGAACATCAATCATCACACGTTCAACTGGTTCAGATCGAACACCATCGATTTCTTTAACAATAACTTCAGGTTTTGACACTTGTAGCTCAAATCCTTCACGTCTCATGTTCTCAATTAAAATTGATAAATGAAGCTCACCACGTCCTGACACAACCCAAGCATCAGGTGAATCCGTGTTCTCTACGCGTAGACTTACATCTGTTTCAAGTTGAGCACGAAGTCGTTCTTCGATTTTTCTACTTGTAACAAATTTACCTTCGCGACCAGCAAACGGACTATTGTTTACTGAGAATGTCATTTGTAAGGTAGGCTCATCAATTCTTAAGATAGGAAGTGGCTCTTGCTTATCTAGTGGACAAACTGTTTCACCAACATTAATCTCTTCCATACCAGAGATCGCAATAATGTCACCAGAAATAGCTTTTTGAATCTCGACACGTTTTAAACCTAAGAAACCAAATAGCTTTGTCACGCGAAATTGCTTTACAGAGCCATCAAGCTTCATTAAAGCAACTGGTTGTCCAACTTCAATACTTCCACGGAAAACACGACCAATACCAACTCTTCCCAGGTAATCGTTGTAATCTAACATCGTTACTTGGAATTGAAGACCTTCATCACTATTATCAATTGGAGCCGGAATGTTTTCAATGATCATCGAAAATAAATCATTCATATTTTCTTGTTGGTTTGCTGGATCTGGATCAACACTTGCAGTACCGTTAATTGCAGAAGCATAAATTACTGGGAATTCTAATTGCTCTTCGTCAGCACCTAAGTCAATTAATAAATCAACCACTTCGTCTACAACTTCTAAAGGTCTAGCTGATGGCTTATCGATTTTATTTACGACAACAATCGGCTTTAAACTTTGTTCTAAAGCCTTTTTTAATACGAAACGGGTTTGTGGCATACAACCTTCGTATGAATCTACAACAAGTAAAACCCCATCAACCATTTTCATAATCCGTTCAACTTCGCCACCAAAGTCAGCATGTCCAGGAGTATCTAAGATATTTATTCTTGTTTCGCCGTACTGAATTGCCGTATTTTTTGCTAAGATTGTAATACCTCTTTCTTTTTCGATGGCATTAGAATCCATAGCTCTTTCTTCTACATGTTCATTTGTTCGAAACGTCCCAGACTGGTGTAACAACTGATCAACAAGAGTTGTTTTTCCATGGTCAACGTGAGCAATAATTGCGATGTTTCGAATATTTTCTCGTTGCTTCATCTATGTGTCTCTCCTTAATATATGAATGTTTTTTACCGAATTTCTTTACAACTGCTCTATTATAGCACAAATTTCTAAAAGGAATACTATTTTTAAACTTCGTATTGTTTGCAAGCGTTTCCAATAATAACTGATTTAAAACAGTTTAAATTTTTTAAGAAACCTTGTACACTTAAGTGAGGAGGGATTTACGTGAAAAAAGAACAGTTCATTTTTTTAATTTTAGCAATTGTAACTACCTTTTCTATTGTTGGGATCGGTATTTCTATTTCTTTAAGAAGTATCCTTGTTTTTAGTTTATCCATTTTGTTGACAACCATTTGCTGTGGTATTGGATTCACTTTACGAAAAAAAAGAGCTAATCAAGCCTAATCACTATGAATAGCTGTATTGACAATACAGAATGGATTTAAACATCCTTTTGATTTTCGACAAAAAATGAGGAAGAAGACAAATTCCCATTTGTTAGCTGCCTTAATTAGCAGGTTTAATCCTTTTAAAAAAAGTCTTTTCGTAACTTAGCTGTTTTAAAAGTATACCTAGAAGAATGAGCCATATAAACAAATTCATTTGTCTATTGGCTCATTCTTCTTCTCAATGGGTTTACTCAAAGTGTGGAACACCAAGCATTCGCTAGCTACGACCTAAAAAACTCCTAGCAAACATTTTAAGCGAAACCAACCTAATTAAAATAGTGATTTTGTAATTGCTCGTACAAGCCTTCTTTAGCAACACAAATCGTACTAGGTTTTAATAAATTTAGGTCTGCTCCTTCTAATGTAGTCACTCTTGCTCCAACTTCTTTAATAATAATTGCACCTGCAGCAAAGTCCCATGGCGATAAATTCAGACTAATATACGCATCGGTACGATTGGCTGCGACTGAAGCCATTTCTATCGCTGCAGCCCCATACGCACGGGTGCCACGACAATCTCGAATAAGTGGTATTAAACGTTCATCCTTAATAATCCAACCTGAATTTACTGCAATCAGTGCTTCTTTTACATCCGCTTTCTTTAATTTAGGTAATTTTCGCCCATTAAGAAAAGCACCCTCACCTTTTATAGCTGTATACAGCTCGTCAGCCATCACATCGTAAATAATTCCTACCATCCCTACTCCATTTTCATAAATACCAACAGAAATAGCAAAATGACGTTGTTGATGGACAAAATTTGTTGTACCATCAATAGGGTCAATAATCCAAACAATCCCATTAAGATCTTTTAGATCTTTTCCAGTTCCTTCTTCACCTAAGATTAAATGGGTTGAAAATTCTCTCGTTATCTCCTCAGTAAAAAAAGCTTCAATTCTCCTATCCATTTCTGTAACCAAATCATTTGGATTCGACTTATACTCAACGATTCGCTTTTCTTTTAGTGAGTCTCTTATTAAACGAGCAGCTTCTTTGACTAAACTTTGTGCTCTATTTGCTATGGAATGCCAATCATGGTTACTCATTACCTAACTCCTTTTGTTTGTTCTATTGTTTTTTATTATGACATAAACCAAGATCATTTATAAAGGAATCAGCCCCAACCAAACGCTAATCATTTTTCAAAACCTTTTTTTATCTTTGGTTTTCTTTTTTGAACCCCTTTTCTAAAAGATTGTTGCTATTAGCTTTTAGGTCGTAACCAAGCGCATGCTTGGTTACGACCTAAAAGCCACAAAGTTTACGAAAACAGCCTTTTTGAAAGAGTAGTTTCGTTAGGATATTTTTGATATCCAGAAAAAGGATGACATGCTAGGCATTGCCAAGCGTGTCACCCTTAAAGAATTAGAACATATTTAAACTTCTAGTCGAACTAGCTCTTGACGAAATTTTTCAAGTTTCTTTTTACAATTAGCTATCAATCCATAATCTTTGGCAACCATTGCATCGTGTAGAGTTGCCAACTCATAATCGATTTCCAATCGCAGAACAGCAATTCTTTTTTCACCATCTGTTTTCTTAAAGGTCTGAATAACTTGTTCCATGGTAACCTACACTCCTTTTTTATTAGTATTCATATCCCTAAATTAGTAACTATGAAATTCATAATTCGTTATTTCCACTACTAGGTTCTAAATGTAGTTGCGTGCTACAGTTCGATTTATATAGCTCAGTTAAGGGAATTATGAAATTCATTTATTTAGAAAGAATTGAGGAGACAAGAGTTTACGGAATTTTCTGATATTTAATCTTTATTTATTATAACATATGAAAGTGTCCATTAGAATGTTTCTTGATTTTCATTTTTCTTCGAGAAGTATTGAGACCATTTCTAACAAATTAGATCAATAAATATCTTATTAATCAACTTTCCACGTATTTATAAAAATGAAACTAGGCATAAGCCTTTTTACACCTTCTATTCAATAACGAGACTCTTTCATTTGATTTAATCATTTAAAATTGCAGTAATAGAAATACTTATATGATGCTATCTAAATGATATATTTTGACGGCTATGGTAAAATGGTGTCAAATTATTACTGAGAGGATTTGATTTATATGTTTTCAGGATTTACAAAAAATGATTTTGATACATTTACAATTGATGGGTTAGATGAACGCATGGCCGCTATTAAAGGACGAATTCAGCCAAAGTTTAAGGAAATTGGAGACACTTTATGTGATGATCTTTCCGCAGTTAGTGGCAATGAGATGTTTTTACATATCGCAAAACACGCACGAAGAACTGTAAATCCACCGAAAGATACTTGGCTTGCCATTTGCCATGATAAACGTGGCTATAAAAAACACCCTCATTTTCAAGTTGGATTGTTTGATGACCATGTCTTCATATGGTTTGCGTTAATTTATGAGGCGCCTAACAAAAACCACATTGCGGAAGCTTTTTTGAGTAATTTAGACGAGGTTTATGAAACAATTCCTAAAGACTTCGTGATTTCACAAGATCATATGAAAAAAGCAGCAAGTAAGGTGTCCGAGATTAACAAATCCGACTTAGAAAATATGCTGATAAGATTTCGCGATGTAAAGAAAGCTGAGTTTCTTGTTGGACGTCATATCCAAGAAAATGATCCAATTTTGACTAATGGCTATCAATTTACGCAATTTGCTCGAACAACAATGGAATCCTTAATGCCATTATATAAAATGTCGTTTTAACTAAGAAAAGCGCAAGGCGCCCGCCTATCGGCGACAAGCAAATGTTCTGTCAGATTAAAAGTGCGCTTTTCACTTTTATATCTGGCAGGTTATTTGACCTCGAGCCAAGAACATCCCTGAGGCAGCTCCATTGTACCTTTGCGACGAGTACCCGCAGGAGCAGATGGCGCCTGAAGCTAGACACCAAGTACTAAAAACGCATATGCTTTCTTATCTTTTAAGAAAAGCGCAAGCGCCCATTTAAGCCCCGTCATGCAAATGTTCTTCGAGAAAAAAGTGTGCTCTTTCACTTTTAAAGTGGGAAAAAGTGAAAGAGCACACTTTTTCCTAGGTTATTTGACCTCGAGGTGCTACCATATTTTTGATTTTGCTTTGAAAGTTCACTTTCCTTTATCTTATAATGATACTACAACCTATTTACATAATTTATCGACGAAAGTGAACTTTCTTTGGGGCTGTTTGGTGGAGCTAGACAGTTATTACCATGTAATTTTGTAAATTCTTATCTTTAAATAAAAAAATTAAGCTTTGGTATCAACCAAGCTTAATTTTTTTACTTACAGCATCCTTATTTAATGCTTCCTTAACAACATTGTAGCAAATATAGTTAGATTCTTTTTCAAATTCCTTAAAAAGCTGCTTTTCCTCACTTTTACTTGGGACAATAGTTTTAAAGTCTTTGTATAATCTTAGAAATTCTTCTCTCTCAACTCCATTTTCATAAGCTTTCTCGACACCGTGGAAAAATTGAACGACCGCTATTACCTCTTCTTTTGTCCAATCGAGTGAAATTGGAATATTAAAATTCATTCTGTTGTTTCCTCCCTAGATGTTTACACTAAAACAATTCTTGTTCAAAATAGGCTGTTTTCTCATAGAATATACTAAAAAATAGCTAATAATAACATGATATATCAAGGGCTCGGGGCATCTTTTCTAACAAAAGAAGGTATTGAATGAATTCCATGAAGCCTCAATGGTTACAAAAAGAGCCTTTAATTAAGATGAGTTTCCTTTTATATCGTTCTAAAGTATTAATTATTACATTAACTTATAGATTTCTCCAAATACAAGCTTAACGTTCTATTTGGTTCCATCTTTTCTGAATACCTTTTACTTCTACCATCATTCTTTGAAATAACTCGTCGACTGATGGTATATCATTAATTAAACCGATTACCTGTCCAGCCCAACCAAAACCTTCACTTTCAATACCTTGATATATATATTTTTTATTTGCTTCACCACTTATATACGTTTTTAAATCTTCATAGGTTGCTCCATTTTGTTCAAGAGAGAGAATTTGATCTGTCCAACTATTCTTCAATGCCCGAGCAGGAGCACCTAAGCTCCTTTTAATAACTACAGTATCATTTTCGGTCAACTGAACAAGCTTTTGTTTATAGTCTTCATGGGCATGAATACACTCTTTCGTTGCGACAAAACGAGTCCCCATCTCAATTCCTTCCGCACCTAAAGCAAGCGCAGCCATCAAACCTCTACCATCACCAATACCACCTGAAGCAATGACAGGAATCGTTACCGCATCAACAACTTGTGGAATTAAGACTAGTGTACTCGTATCGTTTCTCCCTAAATGTCCGCCACCCTCTTGACCGACAACCATAACTGCATCCGCACCTAATTCTTCCGCTTTGACCGCTTGCCTTTTTGCAGCTACTAACACAATCTTCTTTATGTTATGCCCACGCAATTGTTCAAAAATAGGAGCCGGGTTTCCACCAGTCATTGAAACAACAGGAACCTCCTCCTCAATGGCAACTTTTACCATGTTTTCAAATGGTCTACCGTGTTGACCAATTGCAAAGTTTACACCAAATGGATTTGACGTTTTTTCTTTCACCTTACGAATTTCCGCTCTAAGTTCCTCTGGTGACGCTAATGACATTGCAGTAATTTGTCCCAGTCCTCCAGCATTTGATACTGCAGCAGCTAAATCAGAATAGGCTAAGTAGGCTAGACCTCCCTGAATAATTGGATACTTTGTTTTTAAAAGCTGAGTTACTCTTGTTTGCAATTTTACTCCCCCATTTCACTAGTTCTTTAACCATCGGTATAACTATACAAATATTTCACTAATATTTTCTATGAAAACGTAGAAAACTCCTTTTAAAAGGAATTATTCATTTTTTACTTTGAATTTTTATGCTTATTTGATATACTCATTTTTGTTTTGAAGAATTTAATAAAACTAGCTTTTAAAAAAGTATATTAGAACGGCCCGTTTAATTACCGACGTTAAAATATATAATTTTCGTTATGAGGTGAATTGACAATTATGTCCCAAGAAAAAACTCCATTATTTACCGGATTAATCGAACATGCAAAAAAAAATCCGGTTCAGTTTCATATTCCAGGTCATAAAAAAGGAACGGGAATGGATCCTGAGTTTCGTAACTTTATAGGAGAAAATGCTTTATCAATTGATTTGATTAACATTGGTCCACTTGATGATTTACATCATCCACACGGAATGATCAAAGAGGCTCAACATTTAGCTGCAGAAGCGTTTGGAGCAGATCATACATTCTTTTCTGTTCAGGGTACAAGCGGCGCCATCATGACGATGATCATGAGTGTCTGCGGTCCTGGAGATAAAATCATCGTTCCTAGAAACGTCCATAAATCAATTATGTCGGCGATTATCTTTTCTGGAGCAATACCAATTTTTATTCATCCAGTCATTGACCCCAATTTAGGGATTAGCCACGGAATTACACTAGAGGCAGTTGAAAAAGCGTTAAAAGCGCATCCTGACGCTAAAGGGGTATTAGTTATCAACCCAACTTATTTTGGGATTTCGGCTAATTTAGAAAAAATTGTAGAATTAGCTCACAGTCATGGAGTTCCTGTCCTTGTTGATGAGGCTCATGGAGTTCATATACATTTTCATGACGAATTGCCGATGTCTGCTATGCAAGCTGGTGCAGATATGGCAGCTACAAGTGTTCATAAGCTTGGTGGATCAATGACCCAAAGCTCTGTCTTAAATGTCAAAGGAAACTTAGTTTCCCCAAAGCGAGTACAGTCAATTATTAGCATGTTAACAACAACATCTACTTCTTATTTACTATTAGCTTCGCTTGACGTTGCTAGAAAACAATTAGCAACAAAAGGATACGATCTAATTGATCGCACAATAAAATTGGCAAATGAAACAAGACAAAAGATTAATAATATTGAAGGCCTTTACTGTGTGGGTCCAGAAATCCTTGGAACAAAAGCAACGTTTGACTTTGACCCAACTAAAATGATTATTTCTGTTAGAAGTTTGGGGATTACCGGATATGACGTAGAAGTTTGGCTAAGAGAAAATTACAATATAGAAGTTGAATTATCAGATCTTTACAACATTCTTTGTATCGTTTCAATTGGTGATAATACTGAAACCACTGGAATCCTAATTGAAGCGTTAAGTGAGTTAGCTGCTAAGTTTCTAGGTGGAAAACAAGTTGAAGAAAAGAAGTTTATATCTGTTCATGTTCCTGACATTCCAACATTAGGCTTATTACCTAGAGATGCCTTTTATTCTGAAACAGAAGTAATTCCGTTTAAAGAATCTGCTGGAAGAATAATAGCCGAGTTTGTCATGGTTTATCCTCCTGGAATACCTATTTTTATCCCTGGTGAGATTATCACTGAAGATAATATTGAGTATATTCAAGAAAATATTGACGTCGGATTACCAGTTCAAGGCCCTGAAGACGAAACATTTAAAAACATTCGGGTCATTAAAGAACACAAAGCAATTATTTAATGTGACATACTATTTAAAGACTCACAGGCTACTGTGAGTTTTTTAGTACTATTACGCTTTTTCAGCGTTCTTTTGGAACATTAACCTGTAATCGTCAAAAATTACAAACCTCTCGTGGCATGGTGCCTGGAACTAGACATTAATTACAAACACCGGTATGCTTTCTTGCCATAAAAAAAAGGGTAGACAAGTTTTATTGTCTACCCTGGCTATATATTAATTAGATTATTTTTTGCACTGTTGGTTTTTATTACAATCATTACAGCATGTTCCATATAATGTAGATACCTTCTCAGCCTCAAAATGCTCGATTACTTTCCCACAAGTTTGACAAACGATAACACCCATTCAATTCACTCCTTTTAGTTTTTGAAAGCGCTTCAACGTCCTTATATTAATAATAATATGTCACATTAGTTCTGTCAACAACAAATTGTATAACACATTTAGTCTAAAAGAAAAAAGAAGCCAAACATTTTTGGCTTCTTCAAACATCTACATTTAGTATTGTGATTCAAAACTCATAGTTGGTAATTTACGAGCAAAAAACAAAGCAAGATCCTGCGCTTCTTTATCGCAATTAATTTGAAATACTTTCTTTACATGCTCCCAATTTTCCGCTTCCTCAGAACAAATTAATGTGGAACGCCCAGTTTGCATGCAGACAACAAGAGGCTTTCCAAAGAACATATTTGTGTAAATAATTCCGAAATCATATCGTGCATTTTCAGTAGTAAACCCAATAAACTGTACCTTAACATCTTCTTGCTCGTCATAAAGTCTTTCAAACAGGTTCATTAGCGACGCCTCCTTTTTAAAAGTATTCTGAATTTTATTATAACTAAAATAATTATAATAGTCAAACATTTGTTTTAAAGGAAAAAAACAACACTGAGATCATAAAACCTAACAAAAATGGGAAAATACTCATAGCTGGCACATGAAATGCCCTATAAAAATTTAAGAGCATAAAATTCAATTATCAATTAACGCTAAGTATTATCAATTGACGTATTGTTGTATTGTTTACTCCGTATTTCAATAAATCTAGAAATTTCCTCAAGAAAAATGATATCCTCTTCGGTAACTATATATTGGGCCTCTTCACATTCAACAAAAAGGATCCCATTTAACTGATGACCATTATAAAAGGGCGCATAGGCCATCGTTTTATTATTTTGATTATGTATAGTAACTTTACCCCTAATACTACAAATGCTAAACATCCCTTCACCATATTTAACGATCTTTTTCTCTGAAATATTACCGAACCCAAATAAATAACTAAAGAAACCATCTTGACAGATATATATAGCAACACCAAAGTTTTTTGTGAGATGACCGCCAATTGTATTGATAACGCCTAAATATAAATCAGGAAGTGTAGAAACTCGTTCGGCAATCATCCCTACTTCAAGTCTTAGTTCATCAAGTTTATCTGACTTTTCATTCACCAGAAATCCCTCCAAAAATAAAACTAATTTCAAATGCTAGAAGTTATTTTACACTCTAAAATACATGAGTTATTACAGCGTTTTAAGACATTTTTTAAATGTTATAAAGATAGAATCTTCATGATAATATCATGACATTCACGCAAATTCTGTCATGTTTTGTCTATTGGTTGGAAATAATTTTAAAATAAGAAAGAAAAGGAGCACTAGCATGAAAAAACTGAGAAAGAAAACCCAATTCATCACATTATTCGCATTTTTTCTTGTTCCAATTTTTGATATTTTCCGTCTTGATCTAATTAATGGATCTTTTTACCTGTTTCAGAAAGCTTTCTCTTTTGAGACAGGTTTTATTTACTTAATTGCTGTTCTATTTTTGGTCATCTTTTTTGTCTCAATTTCAAAATGGTACGAAAGGCATTTTTGTAGCTGGATTTGTCCACATAACACTGTTGTTGGATTTCTTTACAAACTCTCTTCTCACCCCTTACTTATCAAACAACCACGTTTTAAAAAAGTAGGAATGGTGATTATTTCACTTGTTGTCTCCTTATTAGCTTCTTATGGGGTCTTGGCATATTTTATTAGTCCCACCTACTTAGCGCACACCATTATGCAATTTCAATACTTAACAGTTGTTGGCAACCTACTATTATTTTTTACGGCCATACTTTTTATTCTTATTCATTCCCTAAAACAAAAATTTTGTGCCAACACATGCCCTTATGGACATTTCCAAAAATTATTCTCTGACAAAAACCGTCCATCAAGGAAAAGCATTTTTACAGGTGTAAATTTATTACTACTCTTGCTTTTGGGAAGTTTATTTATTGCTTTAGTCACTTTAAGTTTTATTAGCAAACAATTCACTGTTTCAATCTCAGAGAATATAGCAGGTGTACAATTGGAAACAAACAAAATATTTTCATATGAGATTCAAATCGAAAATTACGCTTCTGACTTACATGAATTTCGAATTACATCAGATACCCCGAGCCATTGGGAGGTACTTTTCGAGGATATTCTCCATGTCGATGCTGGCGAAAATCAAAAGTCCTCCTTAATTTTAAAAATTCCTAAGGAGGACTTTAATAAAAACTTTTTAATTACTGTTAAGGTAACAAATCTTACAAATAATAAAGAAGAAAGTAAAAAAATTGCCATTCACTCTTAGTTCATTTTCCAAAGATCCCAACTACTATTTGAAGAGTTTCTTCAAGCGTGAATGGTTTCCAAAACTGTTCACCATAAACTAGTATATCCTGATGCAGGTGAAGTTGAGTTCCATCATTATTAACAGCACCACTCGTACCTGAATTTCCAACATAACCGATGACTGTAGAACTGGTAACCTTTTCTCCTACCTTAATATTTTCAGGTATTGCATATAGGTGCGCAAATCGGTTCATCACACCATTTTCATACTGCACCCAAACCTGTTTTCCACGTAAGCGATCGAAAATATATTCTGGTGTTTCTCCTACTAGAGCCGTTAAAGCTAGATCTTGATCCCTGACTTCACTGGATGGATACTCAACATAATCATGGTCAGCCCTAACAACAACCCCGTCTGCCATACCGAATACAGGCGTAGTTATTGAAATATGTTGGCCAGAGGCATACGCATACCAATCAATACCTTCGTGAAAACCATTGCGATATGGACGCTTTGCACCTGGAAGATGATTCGGAATTGTACTTACTGTTGCATCTTCTAGCGGTTTTTGGAGAAAGGATAAATAATCAATCATTTCACCAACAGTCCAATCTTTTTCGAGAATACTAATCGACTCTATAGTACTAACTACTAAAGTTTCATTTGTCCAAGGAAATTTTACTTTGGCATCTAATAAACTAACATCAAGGCCAAGAACCGTTTCTAGAAAATGTACTGGTAAGTAAACTTCCCCCTCGTATTCTAATAGCTTCACAGTATCAATAGGTAAATAAACTCCATTCCTCTCGATTACAGGTATTCCATAAATCAATTTATAGCCTTGATTATCGATTTCCATCTTCAAGGTCCGGTGCAATCGATCATAGGTAAAACTACCGTCTACACTACTTATCAAGTCATTTACAGGTATGAATTGTTGATCATTTATTTGTTTTATATCTATTTCTTTCATACTGGTTTTTCCACTAAAGTATTTAAAATTTTCAGGTTTGCCATACTGATTAATAACTTCACATGCTGTTAGTACAAGAAAGCATAGAATAACTACAAGGATCTTTTTCACTTTCATTCCCCCTTCGTAAATTGCTTTTCACTATTCTCACCAACTGATACCCTCATTAAACACATAGAAAATATAGAGCTTCTATAATATTTCAATGTTTTATGTTTGGTTCGTTTTAGGGACTGATTATATGTGAATAAAAATAGGTATTGAATTCTATTACATGTTGGCAAGGGATGCTTGAAGCTTTGAAACCTAAATGAGCCAGGGGACAAGTGCACTTGTCCTCTGGCTCATTTGGTTTCATAAACGGTCAAATTACATAATAATTTACTAATTTACTGAATAATCATATAGGAATATAGGCTAATAATAAAAGGCTATTTCCGTAAACTATGTTGCTTTTAGGTCGTCTTTTGAGAATAAATAAGCTTTTTGGGGACAATTTTTTTGTCCCAATGTCTTATTTATTCTCAAAAGCTTCACGCAAAGCGTGGAAAACCAAGCATTCGCTTGGTTACGACCTAAAAGCTAAAAGCAACAATCTTTTAGAAAAGAGCGTAATAAAAAGATCTCTTCAACTGAAAACAAACTTACTGAATTGAAAGTTAGTTTTACTAAAGAACCTTTTTCATTACTCAATAGCTTTAGGATCGACAAAACCGTATCCCTTTTCAACTAATCCTTCAATAATTAATGGCAATGCCTCTAAAGTCCACTCATGATCGTGCATAAGTAGATTAGCTCCAGGTCTAAGCAAATTCGTATTAACCATTATCTCTGCTAATGCATCTTTTTGCATATAATCTTTTTCAAAATCATAACCATAAGTCCAGTTCATCCATTGCATACCTTCTTCTGTAACTACTCGACGAGACACATCAGTATTGACTCCAAACGGAGCTCTAAAGAAACGTGGTCTTTCTCCAGTAATTTCTTCTATTAAGTCATTTAATTCTACTATCTCTTGCCTTTGTTTTTCTTCTGATAATCCCCGTAAGTTAGGATGGTACATCGTATGATTCCCTATTTCAAAACCCATTTCATAGATCGCTTTTAACTTCTCTCTACCAGCCTCATTATTAATAAAGTGACCATTTACAAAGAAGATAGCATTTATATTTTTCTCTTTCAATAAGGTAGCCATCTCCACCGAATAGCGATTCGGAGCATCATCAATCGTTAAGAGAACAACCTGCTCATTCCCGAAATCATCTGCAGGTTTAATAGTATGATCACTTTGTAATAGATAACGAGGAACCTCCGCCTCTTTTAGCTCTTCTTGAACTTCTTCCTCTATGACACTAACTTCCTCTTCTTCAGTATCAGGTTGGAATGCGTCTATGTCCTTTTGCCTGACTTCTTGTTCAATTTCCACTTGTTCACCATTCTCATTAAAACAAGCAGATAAAAGTGGAATGAATATGACCATGAGCACGATCGTTATTTTCTTCATCAATATCACCCTAGTTTATTTTTTTTTAGTATGTTAACTTTAACACATTTTTAGAAAGGCTCTTTTCGTAAACTTTGTGGCTTTTAGGTCGTCTTTATGTACCTTCGCATTATTTGCATACTATTTCCAATTTCAACAAATACTCTACATAATGATAACTTGATAGGTGAAAAATATGAACCCTTTAAAATTTGTTGGTCGAAGAGTGATTAAAACCGGAATCGCAGTATTCATCACTGCATTAGTATGCATTAAACTTGGATTACCTGTTATTTTTGCTGTTATTACGGCGATTGTAACAACCGAACCAACGGCAGCCGATTCGCTCAAAAGAGGACTAATTCGTCTACCTGCAGCCGCAATAGGTGCTGTTTTTGCATTGTTTTTTGATTTATTTCTCGGACATGCAGCTATTACCTTCGCACTTGTAAGCATCTTTACAATTCTTTTTTGCCACCACTTAAAATTAGATAACGGAACGTTAGTAGCTACCCTTACTGCTGTGGCAATGATTCCCGGCGGCAATGAAAGTATAATTGGTGAATTCATATTTAGATTATCCGGCACATCACTAGGAATAATTATTTCCACTTTAGTAAATTTTGCTGTATTACCACCTAAGTTCGGACCATTACTTGTTGACAAAGTTAATGAACTTTATTGTCATACGGCAGAGCATTTAGATGAACTAGTACCAGAAGTTATCGAGAAAAAAAAGAATGACATCTATTTAACACAACGTAAACTACATCAAGAGCTTGAAAAAGCATTTCAACTGACTGAATATCAAGAAGCAGAATGGCAGTACCGAAAAAGCAATGAGTTAGAAGAAAGGTCCTTTCATTACCTGCAGAAAAAGTTAGCTCAACTACAGAAAATTCTTTTTCATGTTGGAAACCTGAGTTACATTAGTCTAGAGCAAAAACTTTCTAACAGTGAAAAAAAAATAGTACTTCATTCAGTTAATTTCATAAATAAACTATGTACAAATATATTATACGCAAGTGAAGAAAATATCACCGTTTCCCAACAAGAACTTTACTACCTATTAAAAAACGAAGTGAAAGAAAACAAAAACTGCACACAAAAAGAGGCTCTCCTTTATGAACTTTTATCCATACTAGAGAGTTTATCTATTTTACAAAAAGACACCATTGAAGAACAAACTTTCTCTGAAGCCAATAAAAATTATCCTGCGTATATTTTCGCAAAGCAAATTCAATATGATTAAATTCAATGAAAAAATGAGCCGTTTGGAAAATAACAATTCTTCCGAACGGCTCATTTAGTACGAAAACAACCCTCTAACTAGACCTATTTAGTGATTATCTTTTCAATTATGTAACAGTTTCATTACGAACAAAAAAATCTCTTATCTCCGTGGTAAACTATGTTTAGAAAGGTTTGTATATATCCGCTGAAAAAGGATGTGAATGGTCTTGTGTTGAAAATGAGAGTAGCGATTTCTTTAATACCGATCTTCCTAATCTTCTTAATAAGCTGCACCAACAACGAAGAAGTCATTACGAACTATCCATTTCTGCAAAAAAAAGACGAAAACATCACATTGCTTTTTTCAGATGATCATTTCATTAGTGCTGAAGGAAATTATTACGATGCTCTTTTGGATGTTAAAAGAAGATACCCTGAAAAAATAAGGTCTTTTAATATTATACACTCATCAGACCGAGATCTAATTCGACATTACAATATCCAAGAGTACCCTACTTTACTTGTTATACATAATGAGTATATAACCATCAGAGTGGAAGGACCGTTAAAAAAAATTGAAATCCTAGAATTACTCGAGAAGGCACTCGTGCAAAAAATAGACTGAGAGGATGACTATAAAGTCACCCTCTCAGTTTTTTATCTAATTTCAGTCCAGCTTTATTTTACAATATGAATTGGCATTCCAATTGCAACTTCTGCTGTTTCCATCGTAATCTCTCCTAACGATGGATGTGCATGAATGGTCATTGCAATATCTTCTGCTGTCATACCAGCTTCTATTGCAACACAAGCTTCAGATATCATATCAGAGGCATTTAAACCAGCTATTTGAACCCCAAGTACTAAACCATCTTCTTTTCGAGTAACCATTTTCATGAAGCCGTCTGTTTCATTTAATGATAACGCTCGACCATTGGCTGCAAACGGGAACTTAGAAACAACAACTTCATAACCAGCTTCTTTTGCTTCAGCTTCTGTCAAACCAACTGAAGCAAGTTCAGGTCCAGAGAACACAACTGCTGGAATAGCTAAGTAATCAACCTCTGCAGGATGACCAGAAATCACTTCAGCAGCAACTTTCCCTTCGTAAGATGCTTTATGAGCAAGCGCAGGTCCATCTACAATATCTCCGATAGCGTAAATTCCTTTCACACTCGTTTTACATTGTTTATCTACCTTCACTAGGCCACGTTCTGTCATCTCAATTCCAACTTGCTCTAAACCAAGCTCTTCTGTATTAGGACGGCGCCCTACTGTAACAAGTACGTAGTCTGCTTCAAATGTTTTAACTTCACCTTTAATTTCAGCCGTTACTTTTACTCCATCAGCAGTTTCTTCAACACCTTGAGCTAGTGCATTCGTGTGAATGTCCGCTCCATTTTTCTTTAAACGCTTAGTTACTAATTGGCTCATCTGCTTCTCAAAACCAGGTAATACTTGTTTACCACCTTCTAGAATTGTTAATTCAGTTCCTAGGTTAGCATAAGCAGAACCTAACTCAACACCAATGTAGCCGCCACCTATTACAATCATTTTTTTAGGAACTTCTTTTAAAGCCAATGCTCCAGTAGAAGAAATTACACGTTTGCTCCACTTAAAAGCTGGTAATTCAATCGGTCTTGAGCCTGTAGCAATAATACAATTATTAAACTTATACGTTTGTGAAGACTTCTCATCCATAATACGTACTGTGCTCTCATCAACAAAGTAAGCCTCACCTTTTACGATGTCTACTTTGTTGCCTTTTAATAAACCTTCAACCCCACTCGTAAGTTTATTAACAACGGATGCTTTCCATTTTTGTACTTTAGAAAAATCTAAACTTACATTTCCAACTGTAATTCCAATTTCTTCTGAATTAGTTGCATCATGATATTTATGTCCCGCTGCAATTAAAGCCTTTGACGGAATACAACCTACGTTTAAGCAAACTCCACCTAAGTTTTCTTTTTCAACGATTGTTACCTTTTGTCCTAGTTGAGCAGCGCGGATAGCTGCCACGTATCCACCAGGACCTGCCCCAATAACAAGTGTATCTACCTCTACCGCAAAATCTCCTACTACCATTTTTTACGCCTCCATAACTAATAATTGTGGATCGTTCAGTAAGCGTTTGATATGATTTAACGCATTTTGTGCAGTTGCTCCATCAATTAAGCGGTGATCAAAACTTAAAGATAAGGCAAGCACTGGTGCTACCACGATTTCACCATTTTTTACTACAGGCTTTTCAGCAATTCGACCAATACCTAAAATTGCAACCTCAGGATGATTAATTACAGGAGTGAACCATTGTCCACCAGCTGATCCAATATTCGTAATTGTACAAGAACCACCCTTCATTTTATCAGGTGATAATTTACCTTCACGGGCACTCGTTGCTAATTCATTAATTTCAGCTGAAATTTTAAAGATTGACTTACGATCAGCATCTTTTACTACAGGGACTAGTAATCCTTTTTCAGTATCTGCTGCAATACCGATATTAAAGTAGTGCTTGTAAACAACCTCTTCATTGACATCATCAATAGAAGCATTTAAAGTTGGGTATTCACGTAAAGCAGAAGTAAGTGCTTTAACAACATAAGGTAAGTAGGTTAACTTAATACCTTTTGCCGAAGCAACATCCTTAAACTTTTTACGATGTGAAACAAGATCCGTTACATCCACTTCATCCATTAACGTTACATGTGGAGCAGTATGCTTAGAATTCACCATAGCATTTGAAATCGCTCTACGAATTCCACTCATTTTCTCACGAGTCTCTAATTCACCATGAACAGCCTCATAAGGCTTAACAGACTTTTTCTCTGAGGCAGCTGATGTTATAGGAGCAGTTTGTGCTACTTCTGTCGCCTTAGTAGTTTCTTCCACTTTCGTTTCTTCTACTGAAATCGTACCAAAATTATCAACATCACCTTTTAGGATGCGGCCGTTATCACCTGTTCCATTAACTTTACGAATGTCAATCCCTTTTTCACGTGCATACTTTCTAACTGACGGCATTGCAATAATTCTTCGAGATTCATCAACCTCAATTACCGCTTCTTCTATAGCTACATCTTCAGTCACTACCGGCACTGGAGTTGCTTCTTCTTCGTCATGATGTCCATGAGCTGAAGCAGGAATTTCACCATCATAATCAATTGTTAGTAGAACATCACCTACGATTGCAACCGTTCCCTCAGAAACTTTCAGTTCCAAAACTTTCCCCTCAACTGGTGATGGGATTTCAACAACTGCTTTGTCATTTTGAACCTCAAGTAGAATGTCATCTTCTTTTACTTCGTCACCAGGTTTAACAAACCATTTAACGATTTCACCTTCGTGGATACCTTCACCGATATCAGGAAGTTTAAATTCAAAAGCCACTTAAAACGCCTCCCTATCTTATCTTTTCATTTATGTGTATAGTCCGAAAAAGAAGCAAAAGCGCTTCTTTTCCCCTTAGAAATTAATAACTTTTTTCGCTTTTTCTACGATTTCTTTGTACCCTGGTAACCAAACGTCTTCTGCAGAAGCGAATGGGAATACAGTATCAGGTGCAGCTACACGAAGTACAGGTGCTTCCAAGCTTAGGATTGCTCTTTCAGTAATTTCAGCTACTACATTCGCTGCAATCCCAGCTTGTATTTGAGCTTCTTGTACAACAATCGCACGATTTGTTTTTTCTACAGAAGCAAGGATTGTATCGATATCGATAGGGCTAATAGTACGTAAATCAATTACTTCTGCCTCAATACCCTCTTTGGCCAATTCTTCTGCAGCTTTAAGAGAAGAGTGAACCATTGCGCCATAAGTAATAATAGAGATGTCTTTCCCTTCGCGTTTCACATCAGCCTTCCCTAGTTCAATTGTGTATTCACCTTCTGGAACTTCGCCACGGAAAGAACGATAAAGCTTCATGTGCTCTAGAAAGACAACTGGATCATTATCACGGATTGCTGAGATTAGTAAACCTTTTGCATCATAAGGTGTTGCGGGTATAACTACTTTTACACCAGGTGTCTGTGCCATTAACCCCTCTAAGCTGTCCGCATGTAGTTCTGGTGTTTTTACTCCACCACCAAATGGTGAGCGAATAGTTACTGGTGAATGATATTTTCCACCTGAACGGTAACGCATCCTAGCCATTTGAGCAGCAATTGAGTCGAAAACTTCAAATACGAAACCAAAGAATTGAACTTCCATAATTGGACGGAAACCTGTTAAACCAAGACCAATTGCAAGTCCACCAATTCCCGACTCAGCTAGTGGAGTATCAAAAACTCGATCTTCTCCAAATTCAGCTTGTAGACCTTCTGTTGCACGGAAAACTCCACCATTCTTCCCAACGTCTTCCCCGAAAAGTAGGATATTTTCATCGCGTTTAAGTTCTACACGCATGGCATCTGTAATTGCTTGAATCATTGTCATTTGTGCCATAGTTTATTTCGACTCCTTTGCTTTGTATTCTTCCATTTGCTCTTGAAGGTTTTGTGGAAGCGTTTCGTACATAAATCCGATTAAGTCAGTCACTTTTTGCTTTGGTGCTCCGTCTGCCTTCTTAATAGCTACTTTAATATCTTCTTTCGCTTGTTCTACTACTTCATTTTCTTGTGCTTCAGACCATAAGCTTTTCTTTTCTAAGAATTTACGGAATCGTACTAACGGATCTTTCTTTTCCCACTCATCATCTAGGTCAGAAGTACGGTAACGAGTTGGGTCATCGCCTGCCATCGTATGCGGGCCATAACGATACGTTAGAGTTTCGATTAATGTTGGTCCATCACCTCTTAAACCACGTTCACGAGCTTCTAGAGTTGCTGCATAAACGGCTAAGACGTCCATTCCATCAACTTGAACACCATGAATACCTGCTGCAACGGCTTTTTGCGCAATTGTTTTCGCTGCAGATTGCTTTTCTACTGGAGTAGAAATCGCAAAGCGGTTATTTTGAACTACAAAAATTGCTGGAGCCGCAAATGCACCTGCAAAGTTTATTCCTTCATAGAAGTCACCTTGAGAAGCTCCACCATCACCCGTATAAGTAATCGCGACAGTATTTGTATTTTTACGTTTTAGTCCTAGTGCTACACCTGCAGCTTGAATAATTTGAGCACCAATGATAATTTGCGGCATCAATACATTTACACCGTCGGGCATTTGTCCACCTTTAAAATGTCCACGAGACCATAAAAACGCCTGTTCTAAAGTAACACCATGGAAAACTATTTGAGGAATATCACGATATCCCGGTAAGATCCAATCTTGTTTCTCTAATGCGAAATGTGATCCAAGCATTGAAGCTTCTTGACCAGCAACTGGTGCATAAAACCCTAAACGACCTTGTCGATTCAAAGAAATTGCACGCTGATCCCAAATTCTTGTATAAACCATACGTCTCATTAATTCTTGTAATTGTTCGTCACTTAAATTCGGCATTGCTGCCTCATTCACTACTTCCCCTTCTTCATTTAAAATTTGGAAGGTCTCAAACTGATTTTCAACTTGCTCTAACGTTTTACTTTTCATCATCGTACGTTCACCTCTTCCTTTCATATAAAAAGAAATAATAATTTACGGAATAAACTCTAGTTTAGGTTGCCCATATTTCAAGTCAATACAACCGTTAATTAGCAAAATAATCAGTTCTAACGATTTTTTTTAAGAACGCTTTCCTTTTTAACGATCTGTATCAGTTTTGAAATTTTCTTTATGGTACAACTATTTCCTTCTGAGCTTAGTTTACAATAAGTCTAAATTAGTTGTCAACGAATTAATCCTGTTTTAATAGGCTTTACCTGTTTTTAAAATCAAATAAAAGACCAATTACGATTACGTCTGTTATAATATTATTTTATAACTGTATTATAAATAGCTGAAATCCCTTAGTATAACAACATTCTCACAGTGTTAATACACATAAAGCTGTTATATTTTCCTGGGCAAGTAAAATTTACAAAAAAAATAAAAATAAAAAAGGAAATTCCTTATAGTAAAATCGAAAAAATAAATTTTCTCGAAATTGACTAAAAAAATCCCCTTAAAAATATTGAATTATTTACCATAAACCCAAATATTTACGAATAAAGCCTTAATTATAGACTACTTCAAGTTCTGCAAGCTCGTAAAAATTTCGTTTGAGGTCATTATATTGGATTGTGAACTGGTTAAACAAATCTTTGTGACTATTAACCTTTCATAAGAAGCATTTACTTTATCATGTTGTGTTTCAAGTTCATCGATAGTTAGATCTTCTTTTTGAATTAAATTATAAAGCTCTAGATCCAACTCAATCGCAAATTTATATTCATTATATAATTCAATATAGGTTTCATACCTGTTTTCCATTATGGTTACTAATTCCTCTGCAGCCTTCTTTAAATCCTCATCCTCGATGGTTTCTAAAATAGTAGTAATTAGCAAAAATTCGTTATATGCCTCATCAATACTCTCTCGTTCTTTTTCGATCATTGATTTTCTTGTGACAGCTATTTCCTCAGCTTGAGTTGCTAACGCTTTAATTTCATCTAAATCAGCTAACCCTAAAATTTGGTCGTATAATTCATATTCATCATTTTCTGCTTTTGATAGCGGCTCTTGCTGTTCTTCAAATGGAGCTTCTAGACTAACAGCTTTTTCTAAATGATGATAGATCTCTTCGGCCGGATTAACTTTTGTACAGCCAACCACTACTAAAAAAAGGATTAGTATGCTCCCAAGTCTAATTTTTTTAAATGTAAACATCTCTAATTTCCCCCTTTATCAAAACTTTTCCATTTAGGGTGTTCCTTAAAACATTATACTAAATAATAACGTTTGACAACAGTTAAATGGACAATCCCTATCTTATATATATTTCCTTTACCTTTGTTTATTACATGTTTTTTTATATAAAAAACTATCGTAAAATTGGGTAAACATCCAACCAGAGATATTTTAACTGCATAGCATATTATTAAATCGCAAGCAAAAAGCGATTAAACTTTTATGAGGAGGAATTTAATATGTACGGACACGGATGTTGGGACCCATGTGGTATGGGCTATGGAGCTCCAGTTGCAGCACCAGTACACAGAGGTGGAGCAGGCTTCGCTTTAATCGTAGTACTGTTCATTTTATTAATCATTGTAGGTGCAGCTTGGTATCCTAGAGCTTAGTATTATCTTATGAAAGAACGAGAGTCTTCTGCTCTCGTTTTCTTTCTTTTTTTTCCAATGAATAGTATAGTATTAACATTAAATATATTTACTAATAAAAAATACCTAGGGAATTGTAAGGAGTTGTGTGTAAATGATTACTATGAAAGACGTCATAAAAGAAGGTCATCCAACCTTACGAAAAATTGCTGAAGAAGTTTCTATACCAGCGTCTCACGAAGACAAAGAAACTCTAAAAAAAATGATGGACTTTTTACATAATAGCCAAAACCCGGAAATTGCAGAGAAATTTAACCTCAGACCAGGCGTTGGAATTGCCGCACCACAGATAAATGTGTCAAAACGAATGATCGCGGTTTTAGTTACAGACCAAAACGAAAATTTATATGAGTATGCTTTATTCAACCCTAAAATTGTTAGTCATTCAGTAGAGATGACAGAATTAGAAAATGGCGAAGGGTGTTTATCTGTCGATAGAGATGTTCCTGGTCTCGTACCACGATATGCAAGAATTACTGTTCAAGGTACAACTATTGATGGGGAAGGAATTTCGATCCGTCTACGCGGACTTCCAGCAATCGTTTTTCAACATGAAATCGACCACTTAAATGGTGTTATGTTTTACGATAGAATTGAAGAAGCAAAGGACCCATTTAAGCAACCTGTCCCAGAAGCATTTAAGTAAAATAACAGTAAGAGATAGACAAAAATGTCTATCTCTTTTTTTATTTTTTATTGCTAGCTATTGAAAATATATAGCGGTTAAAAACTACTATGTTTCATCGTTTTTATTTTTTGGTCGTCTTTTGAGAATAAATAAGCTTTTGGGAATAATTTATTTTTCCCCATGCTTATTTATTCTCGAAAGCTTCACGCTTGGTTACGACCTAAAAGCTAATAGCAACAATCTTTTAGAAAGGCTGTTTTGGTAAAGTTTGTTGCTTTCGTAAAAATCCCAAAAGTCGGATTTTTACACAAAAATACTAAGATTTCACAACTTATTAAGTAAGCACTGCTCTTTTCTTACTTATTGTATTCGGTGATATCTTCATCTATGGATTTTAAAAAGCAACAATGTTTTAGAAAAGAGCCTTTAGAAAAGAGCGTATTTTTAAAACCTAAACTTTTAAGTGACTTAAAAATCATAAAAAATTATGTTCTTCAGTTTTTTCCATTCATGAGTTCTCCTATCTAACACATACTAACTCAAAGAAAACTTTCGGTTATAAAGGAGGCTACAATAGTGTTAAAAAGATGGCGTGAAAAATTATTGAAAAAATGTCGGGATCTTCTACCACAAAAACGGCTATTAGAATCGTAATACTATTCTTTTTTCTACCTAAATTTGTTATCTAATGAAAAATAATGTATGATGCTAATTATCATTGTTTTCTTTCTTCATAATTATAAGCTTATCCAATTAAATGATTGAGTAAAGTTTCTGAGAAACTACACCAAAATTATTGATTTTAGCATTCAAAAAGAAAAACATGAAAAAATAACCAGTATCATTTATAATAATGAAAGATAAATTAACGATTTTTAAGGAGAGGTTTAAATGATTTACAAAGTACTATACCAAGAAAGACTTATTGAAGTTCCAGTAAGAGAAAAAACACAATCCCTTTACGTTGAAGCTAGTTCTGAAATGGAAGTAAGGCAAATGTTAGCCCAAAGGCCATATAATATTGAATTCGTTTTACCAGTAGATGGGGATTACTTAGAATACGAAAAACAGAACGAAAATTTTAAAGTGGAGAATGTGTAAAATTATGAAGCAGGTAAAAAACAATCAAACTGCCGTTTTTGCTCTAGGTGGACTGGGCGAAATCGGAAAAAACACATATGCAGTGCAATTCCAAGATGAAATTATTTTAATTGATGCCGGGATAAAATTTCCAGAGGATGAGTTACTTGGAATTGATTATGTAATCCCTGACTACACTTATTTAGTCAAAAATGTCGATAAAATCAAAGGATTATTTATAACCCATGGACATGAGGATCATATAGGTGGTGTTCCCTACCTACTAAGACAAGTTAACATTCCAATCTACGGAGGGAAATTAGCGCTTGGCTTATTAAAAGGGAAATTAGAGGAGCATGGTTTATTAAGAAAAACAAAGATGTATGAGATCAAAGAAGAGGACATCATAAAATTCCAAAAAGTATCGGTATCATTTTTTAGGACAACCCACAGTATCCCTGATTCATACGGGATAGTTGTAAAAACTCCTCCTGGTAATGTCGTTCATACTGGCGATTTCAAATTTGATTTTACACCTGTTGGAGAGCCGGCAAACTTAACGAAGATGGCTCTAATTGGACAAGAAGGGGTACTTTGCCTTTTGTCTGACAGTACTAATAGTGAAGTCCCTGGCTTTACAATGTCAGAACGTAAAGTTGGAGAAAGCATCGATAGCATCTTCCGCAAAGTTGATGGTAGATTAATATTTGCTACCTTTGCATCAAATATTCACCGTCTTCAACAAGTTGTCGAATCAGCTGTTACTAATAACCGTAAAGTAGCCGTTTTCGGAAGAAGTATGGAAAATGCAATTACTATTGGGCAGGAATTAGGTTATATAAAAGCACCCAAAGGTACCTTTATAGAACATAATCAGTTAAATAAATTACCAGCAAATGAAGTTACTATATTGTGTACTGGAAGCCAAGGTGAACCAATGGCTGCATTATCCAGAATTGCATTTGGCACTCACCGTCAAATACAAATTATCCCTGGAGATACTGTTGTTTTCTCTTCGTCACCTATTCCAGGAAACACACTAAGTGTAAGCAAAACAATAAATCAATTATATCGCGCTGGAGCAGAAGTAATTCACGGTTCTTTAAGCGACATTCATACTTCTGGTCACGGCGGTCAGGAAGAGCAAAAGCTGATGCTTCGTCTAATGAAACCAAAGTACTTCCTGCCAATTCACGGCGAGTATAGAATGTTAAAAATGCATGTACGACTTGCTGTTGATTGTGATGTTCCGGAGGAAAATTGTTTTGTGATGGATAATGGAGAAGTTTTAGCTTTAGGTCAAGACGAAGCCGCTATAGCGGGTAAAGTGCCTTCCGGATCTGTATATGTCGATGGGAATGGTATTGGTGACATTGGTAACATAGTTTTACGCGATCGAAGAATTTTATCTGAAGAAGGACTGGTTGTCGTTGTCGTTAGCTTGAATATGAAAGAATTTAAGGTAACAGCAGGACCTGATATTATTTCAAGAGGTTTCGTCTACATGCGCGAATCTGGGGACTTAATAAATGATGCTCAAGCTTTACTCGCAAAACATCTTCAGGCAATAATGGACCGTAAAACATCTCAATGGTCTGAAATTAAAAATGAAATTACCGATGTATTAGGACCGTTTCTATATGAAAAAACGAAGCGTAAACCAATGATCTTACCAATTATTATGGAAGTATAATACATTTGAACTCCCTTCCTTGTTGGTGATTTATTAGATAGAGCCTATAATATTTTAAAGCCAAAAAAAGACGAAAGGGCTAAAAATCCTTGTCGTCTTTTTTTGTAGTTTTAATCTTTATCAAATAGGGCATCTTCTAATTTATTTATATCAACCACGGCTCCGATGACAATTAGGATATCGCCACTTAAAACTTTCTCTGTCCCATAAGGAGAGACATTAATGATACCTTCTCTTTTAATCGCCATGATGTTTACTCCGTATTTGGCTCGAATATTTAACTCAACCAATGATTTATTGTTCATCTTCTCTCCTGCAATTAGCTCAACAATACTATAATCCTTCGATAACTCTAGATAATCTAGGACATTTTTTGAGACAATATTATGGGCAATACGGATCCCCATATCTCTCTCTGGGTGAACCACTTTATGGGCCCCAATTTTGTTTAACACTTTCTCATGATAATCATTCTGAGCTTTTACTGTTATATGCTTGACTCCAAGTTCATCTAGAATTAGTGTTGTCAGGATACTTGCTTGTATATTATCACCAATTGCTACGATAACATGATCAAAATTTCGGATACCAAGACTTCGTAAAGCACCTTCATCAGCCCCATCGGCAACTACAGCATGAGTAACTATGGAGGAAAAGTTATTAACTTTATCTTCGTCTGTATCTATCGCAAGAACTTCCATCCCTTGATCGCTTAATGATTTACAAATACTTCCACCAAATCTACCTAATCCAATAACCGCAAACTGTTTTTTCATAGAGCCGTATTTCCCCCATTCATTGAAAAACTTCCAATTAGCTTATCTTGTTATTATCATATCATAATATTTAAAATGTTATAGTAATTGAAGTTTAAAATTGAAGGGAAAACTTAATTTAAAACAATCGGTTCCAAGTTTGCTGTCCAACAATACCATCAATTCTTATTCCCGATCTTCTTTGAAAGTCTCTAACAGCTCGTTCTGTGTTAGGACCATAAATCCCGTCAACCTGAACATTTAACGCTCGTTGAACATGTTTGACATCCTCACCACGCAGCATTGGACTTTGAACTGATAATAACCTCTCATATGTTGGTTGGTTACCTGCCAGCCGATCAAGAGCTCTCCAAGTAATCGGACCTACGATCCCATCAACAGCTAAATTGTTTCTCCGTTGAAACTCCATGACTCTATTTTCTGTACCCGGCCCATATATCCCATCTATTAATGCACCAACCTTTTCTTGAACTTCAGCAACATCTTGCCCACGCATCATCGGTTGCATCAAACGCAACATTCTACGAGTTTCACCACTAAATTGCTCCTCACGTGCATCAGGCTCATCTGAAGGTGCTCCATGCTCAATCTGTTCTCCTGAAGCATTAAAATTGTCTAATGCTCTTCTTGTTTCAGGACCAACTACTCCATCTACAACTATTCGAGCACTTCGTTGAAATCTCTGTACTGCATCGACAGTTAACGGCCCAAATATCCCATCGATAGGACCTGGTTCAAATCCTAAATTATTTAGTCTTTGTTGAATTGCTCTTACATCATCTCCACGGTCGCCTTGGCTCAAAATTGTTCGATTCGTTGGTTGTGAAGGAATAACAATAGGTGAACTAGTAGGAATAGCCCTACCTTCTCTAAGTGACGCTCTAAATTGTTCCATACTAATAGAAGGACATGGTTTCCAAGCATACCCCGGAAACTCAATATGCCCCCAAACATCCTCAACTGATAGATTAAAATCATTCAATAACTTCCTCACCAACTTAAGCGTTGCATTCCTTTGCGCTCTTTCGAGAGTTTGAGTTCGAAAGTCACCGACCATACAAATCCCTAAGGCTCTGCCATTACTATTACCAACATGATAACTCACTACCTCAGGATCATGACAAAGGTCTATCGAGCCATCTTTATTGACAACATAATGGTAGGCAATACCAGGCCAGTCAAGTGAATTAACATGATATCTGGCGAATGCCTCTGCACTACCAGATGTTGTTGCGCTGTGGTGAATGGCAATATTACGAATTTCTGAAATTGCCCTTCTTCGATACCTTTTGCTTGGATGTCTAACTAAACTATTTCGTTTATCATTTATATTCATAAAAAAATCACCTCTTTCTATATATACAAAATAATCCAGAAATAGGTGACTTTTTTTAAGTTGAGAGTTTAAAGTGTTGAGTGTTGAGTTGTTTAAAAGTAATGCTTCGCAGCTTTACAGAAAAAACTTTCAACTATACACTCTAAACTATTATTCTTCTTTTATCCCTAGCACACGATTCACACGCTTAGTAAGCATCTTCATTCCTCCACCACCAGCTTGAAAATGACGAAGTTGTCCTTCACTATCAAATACATAGTATGAAGGTACATATTTATTTTCAAAAGCATCTGTCAGTTTATGAGCACTATCAATATAGATCGGTTGTGTAATGTCATGTTCATGAGCTACTTTTTTTATTTCTTCCATATCAAGGTCTTTTTCTGAACGTGGCATATGGACCGCAATGACATTTAATTGGTCCTTATATTGATCTCGAAACTCGTTGACACTATGCATTGCTTCTTTACATAGATGACAACTTATAGACCAAAAGTGAAATAATGTTGGTTTCTCCCCAACTAAGTCTTCTCTTGTTACTTCACCATTTAACCACTCAGTAGCACCAGTTAGTTCAGGCATTTGTGATCTTAACTTCATAACATCAACTCCTAAATAGTGTAAGAAAAGGTCTAACAATTTGCTAGACCTTTCATTAAATCTCTAATTAAAGTGTTTCTTGGCCGGGCTTCCAGTTTGCTGGACATAACCCACCAGTTTGAAGTGCTTGAAGCACACGCAAGGTCTCATCAACATCGCGACCAATATTATTGTGGTTAACTACTGAATACATTAACTCTCCTTCTGGGCTAATAATGAATAACCCACGTAGAGCAATTCCAGCATCTTCGATTAGTACACCATATTCTCTGGAGACAACATGGTTAGTATCCGCTGCTAAAGGATACTTTAGCTCTCCTAACCCATTAGAATTTCTGTCAGTGTTGATCCATGCTAAATGTGTATGAATAGTATCTGTAGATACACCTATTACTTCGGTGTCCAAATCTTCAAACTCATCGAAACGGTCACTAACTGCTGTTATTTCTGTTGGGCATACGAAAGTGAAATCCATTGGATAGAAGAAAAGAACAGTCCATTTGTCGTTTTTCATATTTTCCTCTAGACTAACTTTACCAAACTCCTTATTAGGCATTACTGCGTCCATTTCAAATCTAGGTGCTTGCTTTGCTACCATTCTTTTGTCACTCATATGTAAAACCTCCTAAATTATTACCCATGTAGTGGGTTTTATCTTTATGTTGTAATTACGACTATAAAAGAATTAATATTAACAGTCAACGTAATTAGTAAATTCATCCTTTTATAATAGTAACTAATGAATATTATACCCTCACCGAAACGAAATTAACGAATCATAACACTTATTAAAGAAAAGTTTTTCATTTATACCATATTAGTTTAAGAATGATACTAATTATGATAGACTCTTGTTTATGTTTAGTTTCTTTTGCTCAAAGGAAATACTTATAATAAAAAGGAGTGGAGATATCATGTACTTTGAATGGCTTGAAACCTACGATTGGAGCGAGCTAATAGTAGGTGTTTCAGTTATCGTAATACAGTTATTAGGAATATTTTTGTTATATATGATCGTTAAGAACATAGGAACTAGGATTATTTATAGTTCTTTTAAAAAGTTACAAGAACAAAGAGGAATGCATCCTGGTCGAACAAAAACTTTAGAAAAGCTGGCACTTAATGTATTTACCTATTTTCTAATCTTCTTTCTATTAACGATTGTTATCGGCATCTTCGATTATGAAATAGCACCATTGATTGCTGGTGCAGGTATTATCGGTCTTGCTATTGGTTTTGGGGCTCAAGGTTTAGTAAGTGACGTAGTTACAGGTTTCTTTATCTTACTTGAGAAACAAATTGAAGTGGACGACTACGTAACGATGGCAGGATTAGACGGCATAGTAGAAGAAGTCGGTTTACGTACAACTCGACTTCGAGGATTTGATGGCACATTGCATTTTATTCCTAATCGAGAAATTAAAAATGTTAGTAATCATTCCCGTGGAAATATGAGAGCGTTAGTGGATATTAGTATAGCCTACGATGAAAATATCGATCAAGCAATCATGGTTTTACAAGCAGCTTGTGATTCCATCGCACAACAAGAACCTGCGATAAAAGAAGGGCCTAATGTAGTTGGCGTACAAAGTCTTGGTGACTCTGATGTCGTGATTCGTATTATTGCTAAAACCGAAAATATGGTGCAATGGGAAATTGAAAGAAAGCTTCGAAAAGCATTGAAAGAAGCACTTGATCGCCATGGTATAGAAATTCCTTTCCCACATCAAGTGTATATTGAGAAAAAATAAGAAAAGTAATGTTCTGTTATGAAAGTGATGCAATTCCTTTCAAATCTATCTCAGCTAGCTATTTGCTTGAAACATTTAATGACCAATAGAAAAGACTTTTTTTCAAAGATTATTGCCTTAAAGGCAAGCAACAAACTTTACGAAAACAGCGTAATGTAAAAAAGTTAGCCCTTTCCTTAGAAAGATAGGGCTAACTTTTCCTTGTCCATTTGAAAATACTTATACTTATTGAACTTTTGTCTCAACTTGTTGACAAACTTCTTCTGCCGTTAAGCCGTGAGCATTAATAACGGAGCCTTTCGTCACAACATTTTGAATGCCCATCATATTTTGGTCTTGACCTGTAATTACGCAGCAGTCGCACCCCGCAGCATCATTTTCCTGCTTTAATTGTACAACATCGTAACCTCTAGATTGCAACGCTTCTTGAACATCTGTTAAAGATTGTTCGACACCAATCTTAGCCATAAAAGTTCCTCCTTCCAAATCATCCATTAAATATGTAAAGATACATTTCTCTACAAAGATAATTTGTCCAACTAAATGGAAGATTATTCTGCCTACAATAAGAAAAGCAGAAGGAATGAAATAGCTATAGTACAACCACTTAAAGTGATTTTAAATAATCGATTAGAAGTTCAATAGCGAATGGAATAGCCTCTTCATTTGGATTTAAATAATTTGAATGAAGTCCATTTTCTGAATCAACACCAAGCCAAAACATAAAGCCTGGAATTTCTCTTAGGAAATACCCAAAGTCTTCACCAGTCATCGCTTCCTTGCATTCAATAAGGTTACAATTTGCTCGATTTTTAACAAAATTCATAAATGGTTCTGTCATTTTTTCATCATTATAAACTTGACAATAATTAGCTCCAAAGTCAATCGATAGTTTGCATTCAAATCCCACTTCAATTCCATGAGCAAGTGCTAAGATACGAGCTTTAATTTTCTCCATAGAGTCCATAGATAATGTTCGAATTGTACCTTCCACTCTAGCTCGCTCTGCAATAATATTTTGTTTTGTACCACCTGTAATTTTCCCAATTGTTACAACGGCAGAGTCAAGAGGATCTATATTTCTCGCAACAATAGATTGAAGTTGGGTGACAAAATGGCTAGCAGCTAAGACCATATCATTTGCTGTATGTGGATAAGCGGCATGCCCCCCTCTACCTAATAGATCAATAAACAATTCTGATGTATTAGCAAATAGTAGTCCTTTTCTTGTTGCAACTGTACCAACTGGATATTCTGGAGCAATATGCAAGGCTACCATCATATTTGGTCGATTTTCTTTTAAATAGGTACTTTCGAGCATCGGTTGTGCGCCACCCGGCCCTTCCTCAGCTGGTTGAAAAATAAACAACAAAGTTTCCTTAGGTTGAAATGAGGCAAAATGAGAAAGTATCCCTAACGCAATACTCATATGAAAATCATGACCGCAACCATGCATTCTACCTTCATGCTTTGATTCAAAGGATAAGTTAGTTTCTTCTTTCATCGGTAACCCATCAATATCAGCACGATAGCCGACTACTTTTGAAGGATTATAACCGATTACCTTAACAAAAACACCTGTCTTCCAGGTGGTTATTTGTAAGTACTGTTGCGGTAAATTTTTAATAAAGTTAAGTAAATATTCCTGTGTCTTATATTCTTCAAAACCAAGCTCAGGAATTTGATGCAATTGTCTTCTAACTTCAATAAACTGAGAATATTCCATAATAAGTACCTCTTTTTTGGTTTAGAATCTATATTCTATTGTAGCATTATTAGGGCTTCTTAATCGACTGCTACATTTATCATCTTATTAGAAGGCTCTTTTCGTAAACATTGTGGCTTTTTAACGTAAAATAGTTGGAAAAATCCCTTAGATGAAGATATCACTCAATAAATTGAGTAAGAAATACTTACTAAATAAGTTGTAAAATCTTAGTATTTTTGTATAAAAATCGGACTTTTGGGATTTTTACGAAAGCAACAAACTTTGCGAAAACAGCCTATTAGAAACAGCCAATTCTTATATACGTAAGTGGATTTACAGGGTAGTATAAAGAAAATGCCTACTACCGATAACAGGCTAGCAGGCATTTTTCAGCACTAAAGAAATTTATCTATCTTCGTTTAAACGGCGTAATTCTTGCTTAATTTCTGTCTTTCCTTTTGTTTTTTCATCAATCTCTTTAATTACACGAGCAGGAACTCCTGCTACAACCGTGTTCGGTGGTACATCTTCTGTAACAATTGCTCCAGCAGCTACAACTGCTCCTTTACCAACTGTTACTCCCTCTAAAATAACTGCGTTCGCTCCAACAACTACATCATCTTCTACAACTACTGGTTTAGCTGAAGGTGGCTCAATAACACCAGCTAACACAGAACCTGCACCAATGTGGCAGTTTTTACCTACAGTAGCTCTTCCACCTAATACTACGTTCATATCGATCATTGTACCTTCACCGATGACAGAACCAATATTAATTGAAGCACCCATCATGATTACTGCATTGTCACCAATTTCAACTTGATCACGGATAACTGCACCTGGCTCAATTCGAGCTTTAATATGCTTCATATCTAATAACGGAATGGCCGAGTTACGACGATCATTTTCAACGACATAGTCTTCAATCTTTTCTTCATTTGCTTTCAAAGCTGCTTCAATATCAGCCCACTCACCAAACAATGTTCCAGTAGGACCAGAAATAAACGTTTTTGTGTTCTCACCAAAGTTAATCCCTTCAAGATCCCCTTTTACGTAAACCTTTACAGGTGTGGATTTCACACTGTTTGAAATAAATGAGATAATTTCGTTTGCATCCATCATTTTCATTATTAGTCCTCCTATACTTATGTACATTTACTCTTTTTAAATATGTATTAATATATACAAATTATACTTTACTCTAACAAAAAGTTGTCGAAGTGACAAGAGATATGCAAGCAATTCATTATTTTTCAGAGAATACTAGAAAAAAAACGTTACGCCTGAGGTGACGTAACGTTTAGATAAAGAAATTAGAATTGTGCTGCTTCAGTAGAACCCTTTAGAGCTGTCGTTGAGGAGGTACCACCTGAAACTGCCTGAGAAACTTCATCAAAGTAGCCAGTCCCGACCTCGCGTTGATGGCGTGTTGCTGTGTAACCCTTTGGTTCACTAGCAAATTCAGCTTGTTGCAACTCAGAATATGCCCCCATTCCTCGTGTTTTATAAGCGTGAGCTAACTCAAACATACTATGGTTAAGTGCATGAAAACCTGCTAAAGTTACAAATTGAAATTTGTAGCCCATTTTCCCTAATTCAACCTGATAATGTTCAATTGTCTCTTCGTCCAAGTTCGCCTTCCAATTAAATGATGGTGAACAGTTGTAAGCCAACATTTTTCCAGGAAACTCCGCATGAATTGCATCAGCAAATGCCTTTGCCTCTTCAAGACTAGGTTTTGAAGTTTCACACCAAACTAAGTCTGCATATGGGGCATAAGCTAAACCTCGCGAAATCGCTTGTTCAATACCTGCCATTGTGCGGAAAAATCCTTCTGGTGTTCTTTCTCCTGTAATAAATTGACGATCATAAGGATCAACATCGCTTGTTATTAAATCGGCAGCATCAGCATCAGTTCTCGCAATAATTAATGTCGGAACTCCCGAAACATCTGCGGCAAGTCTAGCAGCTGTCAAATTACGGATCGCTGTCTGTGTTGGAATTAAAACCTTACCTCCAAGATGACCACACTTTTTCTCCGATGCAAGTTGGTCTTCAAAGTGAACTCCAGCAGCACCTGCTTCAATCATCCCTTTCATCAGTTCAAATACATTCAATTGTCCACCAAAACCTGCTTCGGCATCTGCGACGATCGGAAGTAAATAATCAATATCTCCATTTCCCTCCATATGCTGTATTTGGTCAGCTCGTTGTAATGCTTGATTAATTCTTTTAACAACCATCGGCACGCTATTGGCTGGATACAAGCTTTGATCCGGGTACATCTGGCCTGCAAGATTCGCGTCAGCAGCTACCTGCCATCCACTTAAGTAAACAGCCTGTAAACCAGCTTTTGCTTGCTGAATTGCTTGGTTTCCAGTTAATGCTCCTAGTGCTGCTACAAAATCCATTGATTGTAATTGTTTCCATAGACGCTCCGCACCACGACGAGCTAAAGTATGTTCAATTTGCACAGATCCTCTTAACTTTATGACATCTGCAGCTGTGTAGTTCCTCTTAATTCCTACCCATCTTTCATCTGTGTCCCAACTCGTCTCCAGTTTTCTAAGTTCCTCTTGATAATTAACCATGTTTACTCATCTCCTGTTTATTTGTAGTATAAACTGTTTTATTACAGTTATTTTTTATATACACTATACTATAACAGGGTTTACATATTTGCAACTACTTTAAAGGAAAAAATTTGTAAAATTTAAAATAACATAATTTTATTGATTACTAAAAGAAAGCAGTGTGCTTTTCCCTGCTTGGCCCCGCCAAGCAAATGCTCTTCCAACCCAAACTAGTTCGTGTATGAATGTCAAAGCAAATTCTTTGAGAAACAACATATAAAAAAAGCCAGTTTCAAAAAGAAACTGACTTTTTCTTGCACCTATTAAACGCCTGCATTTTAATTATGTGATTGGCATCTTTTCTAATTTACAATTCAAATTACCTTTTTATAAAATAGCCATATTGCTTACGAAAAGAGACTTTCTTATAAACTGGTGAAACGACTTCCTCTCGTTAGGATTGTGGCTTACGATTGATATATCCGTCCGCAGCGAGAGCAGCTATTGCACCATCTGCTGCCGATATAACTGGTTGTTTTATTTGTGAATGTCTTGAGTCACCACCGGCAAAAACTCCAGGCACATTTGTACGTAAATGTTCGTCAACTATAATGTAACCTTCCTCATCACGCTGAACTGAATTCTTAAGAAAATCGGTTTCTGGTTTCATTCGACCAACATTTAAAATCAGACCATCAATATCCCATTCTAATTCTTCATGATTTTCGTTCAAAACGACAATTTTTTCTAATAAATTGGTACCTTTTATTTCCTTAATTGAATGCTCTAGTAAGATGACTACATTTCTTTTTTCTTCTAGAATAGCTAAACCAGCTTCAACATGAAGTGTTCTAGGTACTAGGAGCCGTACTTCTTTACAGAACTTCGATAGAGTAGCTGTTTCTTCAATAACTTTATCGGTATCTCCAATAATGACCACAAGCTTATCATGATAAAATGCTGGGTCATATGTTGAGCAATAACTAACACCACGTCCCAAAAACGCTTCTTCACCTTTAATCATATTAGTCGGAGTTTTAGCACCAACGGCAATAAAGACCGATTTCGCCTTTACGATTCCCTCTGTTACTGTAATCTCTTTTGTTTCCTTTGTAAAATCAACCGTAAGAATGTTTGATTGAGCGAATATCGCACCAAAAGATTTCGCTTGAACTTGCATTCTAGTTAATAATTCTAACCCGGTAACACTTTCTCTTAAGCCAGGATAATTCGCAATCTTATCTGTTACCGACAAGGTTCCTACATTTTGAACCTTATCAATGACCAGAGTGGATAGTTTAGCTCTAGCAGCATAAATTGCTGCAGAAGCTCCTGCTATTCCTCCACCGACGATCACAAGATCATAAACCTTATTTAGGATATCTGAACTCATTTTTACAAAAACTTCATCTACACTATTTCCGCCTGTGTTCGAATCTTCTAGTTTTTCTTCATCTTCCTCAAACCCAAAGGCTTTTTTGAATTTTTTCTCTTGAAAACCTAAAATAAGCTTACCATTTACATATGTAGCAGGAGTTCCAAAACCTTCTTTGCTCTCAGCTCATTAAAATACTCTTTATGTAATGATACGTTACGAACTTCGTATTCTATCCCCCAATCGTTTAGTTGAGTTCTTACCTTTTCACAATATGGACAGCCTTGACTAATATAAACAACTACTTCAAAAGAAGACATCGATTATCCCTCCACTTTTCCCTTGCCTATATAAAAAACCCTTAATTATACTCAAATAAATTAATAATTATTGTAATCTAGTTTAACATAAACCCATACAATTCTATTCTATTACCTACAAATAAAACCTTCAATGTAAACTTGTATTTTTTATTAAAATCCATTTTCATAGTTAAAATAGTATAATTATCCTCCCCAACCATAGATGGTTGAGTTAGTCACTTGTAAAAAAAAAATCATTGATTGATTATTATTATCAGTTAATTCTTAAGGCTCTTTTCGTAAACATTGTAGCTTTTAGGTCGTCTTTTGAGAATAAATAAGCTTTTTGGGACAAATTTATTTGTCCCAATGGCTAATTTATACCCAAAAGCTTCAGGCAAAGCGTGAAGAACCAAGCATTCGCTTGGTTACGACCTAAAAGCAAAAGCTAATAGCAACAATCTTTTAGAAAAGAGCCATTCTTAAGTATGTAAGGTCTTTTCTGTTGTATGTGTTTTAGTTAGAAAAGAATCCAGAGAACATAATCTTCAAGTTAGTTTACATGATTATTTATCGTAAACAATGTTACTTTTTAGGTCGTCTAGAACGTCTCCTTAAAAAAGTAAGCCGTTGAATGAATGATCACAACGGCTAATTTTTCTTTTACGTAAAGGACTGAAGAGCAGAGTTTTTCGCTATCAACCGCAACAATCTTTAGAAAAGATTTAAATATACGAATGATTGGCTAGTAATTGTAAGAACCTTTCATCTAATTAAAACTTGCTTCTTTTTCAATATAAATACTTCGACTTGGAAAGGCCACAGAAACAGATTCTTCTTCAAGAATTTCCATTATCTTAAAATTTACATCTTCTTTCACAGCTAAGAACTCACCCCATAGTGTGGTTTTCGTAAAGAAATAAATAAAGACATCTAAACTACTTTCACTAAAAAGATCAAAACGAACAAAAATTGTTTCCTGATCAATATCTGGATGATTTCTGAGCATGTCTTCTATTTTTTTCGAGCAGACTTCTAGCTTTTCTTTTGATGTTGTGTAAGTGACACCTAAATGAAAAGAAATCCTCCGTTTACCCATTTTAGTCCAATTGGTAATTGGTTCATTTGAGAGTGTTGAATTTGGAACCGTAACAACTGCTTGAGCAAATGTACGAACCTTTGTACTTCTAAATGTAATATCCTCGACAGTGCCTTCTACACTTGGCGTTTTAATCCAGTCTCCAATCGAAAAAGGTTTTTCAGTAATAATAATGACACCACCAAAAAGGTTTGCAATCGCATCTTTTGCTGCTAGAGCAAATGCCAGACCGCCTAGACCTAATCCGGCTATAAACCCATTCACATCATAGCCCCACTCACCTGCAATGATGCTAATTATTAAGGCAACAATTATAACTCTAACAAGCTTTGATAGAAATGGTAACAAAATTTCATCTACTTCTAAATCTAACTTAGCTCCAACTTTTTGAAAAATCACTGATGTAGTGGCAGATAAATTAAACAAACCATATCCAATTAGGAAAATAATGAACGTGCGATATATTTGTATAATGACCTCGTTTGACTTTTCTTCAAATGGCAGGTACATAAAAGCAAGATAAAAACCTATTCCAACAAAAAATAATCGTAATGGACTTTCAAAAGCAACAAAAATATTCGTTAAGATATCAGTTGGCGTTTTTTTTGCCATACGTAGTAAAAGTTTATATATGTACTTCGTGAAGATTTCCGAAACACATGAAAAATAATTAAAATTCCAAATGCAATCCCGATATCCTCCCACTGCCACTCAGTAAACCAACTATATCGAGAAATTAATTCATCTAACATTGCTTACCTCCTACTTACTTACAAACGAGCTAACGGCGTAAAATAGTATTCGCCTTGCTCTATTATTTACCATTTCAATAGACCATAATAAATCGTAACAGTAACACAGTTTTCCAAACAGTATTTTATTTAAATCATATACTGAGGAGTGCTTAATGCGCAACAAATAAAGTATTGTATCAAAGCATTTTTTCCGTAGCACCACCTCCTACTTTTCTTATAATATTCATACTTTTATAACACTTCATATTTATTTTCATCCTAAATAATGATTAAATATAGTTATGGGAGTAGTTTAGAAATCATATTATTTACTATCGAGAGGGGTGATGTCCGTGTATGTGATAACTGCAAAAAATGTATCCAAAAAATATATAACAGGATCGAAAAAAAATGTATTATTTAATGACTTATCATTGCATGTGCATGAAGGTGAGGTTGTCTATATAAGTGGGGAGTACGGAAGCGGTAGAACAACCTTATTAAAATGATTGCTGCCATGACACCACCTAATCATGGAACAATTGAGGTGTTTGGTGAAAATCTGTTATTAATTGAAAGAAGAACTGACTGGCGTCTAAAGCATATTGGCTTTTTAACAAGTGAAGATTGCTTAATTCCATATTTAAATGTGAAGCAACATTTGTTAATGGGCCAAGACGAAGAAGACCCTGATTACGATTTTTTTAATGATGACGCACAGTATATTTTATCTATGCTCGGAATAGATGAC
>NZ_JACEHK010000013.1 GCF_025377685.1 Anaerobacillus sp. CMMVII
AGGGTATGCTTGTTCATATGGGAAATTCTCGTGAACAATATGGCAAATATAAATCTTGCAATGGTCTACTCTTTTACTGGGAATATTGAAATGGCTAAAGAAGTTCTTGAACCTAGATGGATGCTTTTGTATATTCCAGTTTATATTTATGGGGTTTGGGACAGCTACCGTACGTCCGTTGATATGAATAAAGTTTTTTTATTAGCCGAACGCGAAAATGCCGATTTCAACTCATATACCATTGGTGCTTTAGAAATTAATTATTTAGATAAAAGAAGACCGATCATGGCAATCATTTGGTCTCTTTTTACACCTGGTCTAGGTCAGCTTTATATTCATCGAGTAATTACCGCAATCTTTACAATGGCTTTTATGATTATATTTGTTTACTTTTCAGGAATTTTAGTTGCGTTCCAATATCTTTTTTTAGGGGAAATAACTCAAGCAACCCAAGTATTGGACCCACAGTGGTTGTTGTTTATCCCTTCGCATGTATGTTTCAGTATATATGATTCCTATGTAAATACTGTCGAAAATAATAAATTGTATGAGAGTGAACAACGAAAATTTTTAAAAGAAAAATATCAACAATATCGTGTTAAAATTCCCATTACAGTAGATGAGGTGAAATAAATGCAAATCTTCTCTACATTTGAGCACTCAGCGTATTTGGAGTTAGCCATCACATCTTTAGAGAAAGTAGGCGTAAAAAAAGAGAATATACTTGCTGTACCGCTCGTTAACCGCGTTGAAGAAAGGAGATTGTTCGATACTCTTCACCGAGCAGATGGTATTAGCTTGTTTGATAAAGGTGCCGCTATTGGAACAGCCTTTGCTGTAATTGGAGCAAGTGTTGGGTTTGTTTTAGAGTGGGGTCCAATATTTTGGGGGTTAATTGGCGCAGCAGTTGGTTTTTTACTAGGGTTCATTATCGACTATATTATTTTTAAGGTCGTTCATAAAAGAAAAAGGGTTGTAAAAGGAAAAAAGGCAGACGTTGTTTTAGTCGTAGAGTGTCCAAAGGATTTAGTTGAGAAAGTTGAAGAGCTTCTTTGGGAACATCTAGCATTAGGTGTTGCAAAAGTTGAAGGATAATTTCTTTCGTATTTTTTGGTTGTTATATCCTGATTAAAATTGCTTAAACGATGCACCTTAAATAACTAGAGGAGGTGCTTCAAGGGAAGTAGTTTAGCACAATTAACTGTTAATATTCAAAGAAGGGAGAATGCTTCATGAGGGGAAATAAATTCGACAAGTTATTCTTACGAGTAACGACCGTTGTTACATCTATTGGTTTGTTGTATTTACTATTTAGGAAACCTCCGATTAAGGATTGGGTTTTGGCATATTTATTTAATGCAGTTACCAATATATTTATTGACAGTTTTCTTGCATCCTACAAAATAGTAAAATATCCAGTTCGATTTTTTCCAAAAGTATTTAAAAGTCATATACTATTTGACTTATTAATTTATCCAACATTTACAATCCTATATAATCAATTTACTGAAAAAGACAAGCCTTTCGCCATTTTTTATAAACTACTTTATTTTACAATCCCTATGTTTTTTATTGAATATTGGGCAGTGAGGAAGACAAATTTAATCAAATGGAATAAAGGGTGGGAATGGTATCACACGTTCATAAGTATTACCATAAAATCTTTAGTAACAAGAGGTGTAGTTGGATTTATAGGAGTAATTGATAAAGTTCAGCAGAAGGACAAAAGTGCATGAAGCATATTGCTATGGTAATGATATTATTACTTTTAAATATAAAATTTAAGACTTGGAAGAAGCTTCTTGAAAACGCCTCCCCGATTATTTATGTAACATTAATTAATTTTTCTTATTAACTTCCGGTGGCTGGCACTTCCCGAAAAGTCTCGTTTCACAATGAGTGCTTATGAAACAAGAAAATTCGGGGCGTCACTGTGATTAATATATATAAGTTCAGTCTTCTGCAAAGGGACCTTGAAAAACTACTGTATTCCGCAGTAGACTTTTAATGTTCATCAAGAAAAGCAACCAAAGCTGGTTACTTTCAGTTTTGATAGCTTTCTGCAAAGGGGAGATTTACTATTGTGTTACGTAGTAGACTTAAGTTACTATGCAATAAACTTCCTCATTTTTAACAGAACTTTGTAAAAGAATGTACATAACTAATGAGGCAGTAATATCCAAAAAAGGTGAGCACTTAAATGCTCACCTTCTCTATGCAACGTGAAATCGAATGTACTGATTGAATATTATGTTAAAGAAGGAACTCTTACCAATGAATTTAACCGAGTGATTAAATCACTTAATAAGAATGCTATCTTAAAACCCATTTTTATTAAATATAGGGCAAGGCTAATTAGAATATTCAAAGTACATCCCTCCACATTTAATTAGAGTGTTGATATAAACACTCGGTTTAGTATTTACTTTAAGAACCTTTATATTCAAATGTGAATTTCAGAAATATATTACTGAATAAAACATTTTACTATCAAATTTAGCACATAATATTTAAAAAGAATTTGTTGAATGGAGATTTTTAGATATGAATACAGATATATCAAATTTAACATCAGCGGAGATGGGAAAACTTTGGGCAACTTATACTGGGAATACAATGGCAAAATGTGTGCTTAGTTATTATCTGAACCATGTGGATGACAAGGATATTAAAAAGTTTTGGAATATGCTTTAAATTTGGCTAAAACTTATATACAAGAAATAAGAGATATTCTTGAAAGAGCAAATTTTCCTATACCAATAGGATTTACAGAGGAAGAAGTGAATTTAGATGCACCAAGACTGTATAGTGATGAATTCTATCTTTATTATTTACACTACGCAGGAAAAGCAGGAATGAGTATTTATTCTGCTGCAATCTCCATAGTAACCAGAAAAGATATAGAAAATTTCTTTGTTAAAAGTCTTAGCGATACAGTAAAATTGATGACCGAAACAAAAGATATTTTAAAGTCAAAAGGGTTGTTAATGAATGCACCAGCAGTACCGAACCCAAATGAAGTTGATTTTGTTAAGAAACAAAATTTTTTGAATGGTTATATAGGGGATGTTAGACCACTTCATGGACTGGAAATTGGACATTTATTTGATAATATTAACAACGACATTACAAGTAAGGCACTCATTGTTGGATTTAACCAAGTAGCAAAACATAAAAAAGTAAAAAAGTTCTTAGAACGTGGAAGAAATATAAATAAAAAACATGTAGAAATGTTGTCGAAAAAACTAAATGAGGATAATCTACCTTCACCTTCATTCTTAGACCACATGGTAACTGCATCTACAATACCTCCATTTTCCGATAAACTAATGGTTGCTCATAAATTTGATATGTTCTCGATGAAAATTAGAGAATATGCAAAAGGGGCTTCACTCAATGGAAGAAGGGATGTAGGGGCATTGTATGCACGTTGTTTATTAGATGTTTCATTATATGTTGAAGACGGTGCAAATATCATGATAGAACATGGTTGGATGGAACAACCGCCAATTACGGTTAATAGAAATAAATTATTTTCAAAAGAACAATAACTAATGATATACTAATCCGAAAAAAATACTACTCTACGGGACTTATATTGAAGAAGAACAACTAACAAAACAAAGTAAAAGTCTTTACAACGATACTATTCAATAGAAATTCCACCTTTTTGGTTCAGACTTAAACTTCAAGACCTTTTATTAGAGGAAAGGATTTCCACTAGTAAATAGAGAATTCTACTATTGTAATGAAGAATCAAGGAGTGTGGGTAATGAATCATTTACAAGAAAAGCTACAGCCTCTTTTAAGAAGCTTTGTTGAAAGAGGTCCTGTTGGATGTGCATTAGCAGTTCATCGTGAAGGAGAAAGACTGTTTGAGGATTATGTCGGATATGCAGATCTTGAAACGAAAAAGGAAATTACAAGCGATACGATTTACCGTATTTATTCGATGACAAAGGTTGTTACCTGTACAGCAGCACTCATGTTATATGAGAAAGGACTGTTTTTACTCAATGATCCATTAGAAGAATATTTGCCTGAATTCAAAAATCCACTTGTGTATCGGGAAACTGAGTCAGGAGAAATTTACACCACTAAAGCATCAAGGTCAATAACGGTAAAAGATTTATTTACAATGACTTCAGGGTTAACGTATCCTGGAGAAGGGAATGAAACCGAACGTCATGTGGCGAGAGTTCTAATGGAAATAGACCAAAGAGGGGAAAAAAGGACAACTCGTCAATTATCTCAGACTTTAGCTAGCATCCCATTAGCCTTTGATCCCGGAACGAGATGGCATTATGGATTAAGTCATGATGTGCTAGGAGCGTTAATTGAGGTGCTAACCGGTAAAAGATTTGGGGAATTTTTAAAGGAAGAGATTTTTGAACCTTTGAAAATGGAGGATACCTTTTTCCGCATTCCAGAATCAAAAAAGGATCGTCTTTGCTCCTTCTATAATCGTGATGATCAAGCGAAATTTATAAAGAACACAACAATGGATAGTAATATTCAAGCCGATGCGAAATTTGAGAGTGGCGGTGGTGGTTTACTGTCTACACTTCATGATTACAGTCGCTTTGCTCAAATGCTGGCAAATGGCGGGACACTTGATGGTGAGCGAATCATTGGAAGAAAGACAATCGATTTAATGGCAACGGATCATCTTCGCCCAGAAAATCGTGAAAACTATAATTGGAATTATCTCTCAGGGTACGGCTATGGCTTAGGTATAAGAGTCATGGTTGATCAGGCATTAGGCGGGGCGAATAGTTCACTTGGAGAATTTGGTTGGTCAGGTTTGTTAGGTACATGGGTGTCTATTGACCCAAAAGAAAAAGTCTCAGCTGTCTATATGCAGCAAATGTTACCTAACCTAGAAGGCTATCACCAACCGAGATTGCGTTCTGTCATCTATGGTGCACTTTAACATTTTTTAATGAAACTGATTAGTCGTTTTTTGGGACAAAACTGACTTCATATTGTCGTTCTTCCGGCACTCCCCGAAAAATCTTGTTCCACACCTATGTTTGACAATCATAACTATTTTTAGGAGGCGTTGGCAATATAACGCCTCTTTTAAATGTATAGGTAGTGATGCCCTTATCTAATAACTGATTTCTCTTTAACCACTACCTATACAACCAATGCCTCGTATTCAACTTATGCTCTACAATAATTTTCCTATTCTCCACCGCCAACATTCCAACACAATTCCGTAGTAATACTGAATAAAACCAGAGTTGATCTTGTTTCGTTTCCACTGGTAAACAGCCTCTTTAAAACCTTAATGATCGACGGCAAGAATCGTTCGATAGGGTCACTTAACCTTTGGCTTCGATAAGCAAACAATGCCCGAATCCACAACTGGCAAATATCCTTTGCTCGATCAAAAAATGGTTTGACCACTTTTACAAAGCTTTCTGGAACATAGCTTGGTACGTATGTATAGTCTAAATCTTCTAGTGTTATAGGACGAAGATCTTTTATTCTTTTTGTATTTGTTTCAAAAGAATTAGCTTCAGTAGGAATTTCTTGGCTTTGAACCGTTGGAGCTGTAGAGTTTGTCGGCTCTTCACGCTCTTTCAATTTTTCCATTTGTGCTCCGTCAAAACGGTGAGATATAGATGCTGTGAGAGAAGGCGCCTTTTTCAAGAGTTGTATGGTGGATGGAGAGGATCCGGAGTTGTTTTGTATTTCACAGCATTCTCTCAAAAGTAGAGCGGGAGATCCCGCCGTTTTTGTCCTGTGTTGCTTCAACTAATTTGCAAATTTGTAAGTTGCATTATTTTGACACTAAGACAAGTGTAATCAGTGCTTGAGTACTTTGAAAATGGAGAGGTAGAACCAGGGGAACTTTATAAAGTAGAGCCTTTAGTGAAGAACAGACGACAGTGGAATTTTGGGTGCAGCCATTAACTTCTTTAAAGGATGACAAGTGTATGGGGGAGGTTGTTGATCAGATTTTGGGGAAGTGTTGAAAAGCTTTATAGGACTCAGTTCTCAATAATTTTAGGGCTCTACACGGTGGGGAGGTCCAAGTGGAAATTTCAATAACACTAGTTTGTAATATCATTATCAAGTAAGTTCAAAAAAGGAAAAAGTGAACTTATTCTTAGTTCTTTTTAGAAGCTCGTCAAAAAAATACACAAATTTATTAGGTTAAATATACTTTACGATCGAACATACGTTTCGTATAATATAAGATAGGAAAAGCTGATTTGTAGGGGGAACTTTAATGTCGGATATTGAAAAATATAATAATGAAACGTTTGAATATTGGAAACAAATAAATGAGTTTGGTGACGACTTTTGGTATGCAAGAGATATACAAAAGATATTACAATATAAGGAATGGAGAAACTTTATAAAAGTTATAGAGAAAGCACAAGAAGCATGTGATGGCAGTGGGAATGATGTTTCTGATCATTTTGTTGAAGTCAACAAAATGATCGATTTGGGCAAAGGAGCAAAACGTGAGGTTAATGATATCATGTTATCTCGTTATGCTTGTTATCTAATCGTACAAAATGCTGATCCTAAGAAAGAGGTAATAGCGATAGGACAGACGTACTTTGCTGTACAAACACGTAAACAAGAATTACAAGAGCAATTCGAAACAATGAATGAAACTAAAAAACGTCTTGCAATTAGAAATGAGCTAAAAGAACACAATAAATCATTAGCAGAAGCGGCCAAAAGTGCAGGAGTAAATACACCAATAGATTATGCGGTTTTTCAAAATCACGGTTATAAAGGCCTTTATGGCGGGTTAGGTGCTAAGGAAATTCATGAGAGAAAAGAATTAAAGAAAAATCAACAAATTTTGGATCATATGGGGAGTACAGAGCTTGCAGCTAATCTTTTTCGAGCTACTCAAACGGATGAAAAATTGCGTAGGGATAACATAAAAGGAAAAATAAATGCTAACCAAACTCATTTTGAAGTTGGTGCAAAAGTGAGGCAGACAATACATGAACTTGGTGGGACGATGCCAGAAGATTTGCCAACACCTGAGAAAAGCATAAAACAAATTGAAAAGTTGGAACGAAAAACCAAGATAAGTGAAAAAGACTAATTTTGGAAAGAACTTCACTAACACTCCCCGAAAAGTCTTGTTTCACACGTAGGTTTCACAAACCTATCATATAGATATTTTTTCAAGAGGCGGCTTATTAATTTTTTCCGATTGGAGTATTGAAGCCATGATCAGAGGAGTCAATAGTTCTATGTATTCATTTGCGATTGATCTTTCCGTCGCCGTGATTGGAATTTGGATTCCGATTTTGAAAGAATAATTATATCTCTGAGCTGTTAGCAGTTCGGTTAAGCAGCCAACCTAAGACTACAAAGTTCGCGAAATAAAGGTGATACTGTATATAAAAAAGAGAAGAGTAGTATTTTACGTCAAAACGTTAAATACTACTCTTCTCATATATTGAATGTCAGGATCGTTCAATTAAAAATGCTTCAGCTTATGACTTATAGATAGGCCTTAATAAAATTTAATACATTGAAAAAAGAAGATATTATGGTACCTTTATATAGGTGTATATTATAGGGTGGTTAATTAAACTATATTACCCCTATTATAATTATATATTATAGTTGGTGCATTAGTCAACCCTTTTATCAAAAGTTTATGTAAGGAGTGTTTGGATGAATTCGGAACTTCAGCAGGAGCAAAAACGAGTAGACCGTGTAATGGAGACAATTACGGAGGAAATACACAGATTGGAAGACGAAACTGCCAAGAGTAAGAACGAAGTGGTTCAGATCCGCAAGCACTTTTGGGATGAAGTCAAGGTGAGTACGGATACCTTTGATGATTACCTTGAGACTATTATCGGCTTACGGCAAGAGGCACAAGCTCTGTCGGTTAGCCAAAGCACTCATAGGCATGCCTCAAAGCGTTTATCCACGCTGCGCCGAATGCAAGAGGTTCCCTATTTTGGAAGGATTGATTTTGTCGAAGAAGGAAATGCAACTGATGAAAAATTCTATATTGGTATCTCTTCCCTTCAGGATATTAATGGAGAAGATTTCCTGATCTACGACTGGAGGGCTCCTGTCTCAAGCGTCTACTACGATTACCAGCCTGGTCCGGCCAAATATGAAACACCTGGAGGCACAATTGAAGGTGTCTTGGAGAAAAAGTGGCAATACCTTATTCGTAGAGGTGTTCTTCAATCGCTGTTTGATACGAGTCTCACCATTGGAGACGAGATTTTACAACAGGTTTTGGGTAAAGGTACCGACAAACAAATGCACAATATCGTAGCGACCATTCAACAAGAGCAAAACCAGATCATCCGTCATGACCGCGGGAGGCTATTGATTGTACAAGGTGCAGCAGGAAGTGGGAAAACATCGGCTGCGATGCAGCGAATTGCTTATTTGCTCTACAAATATCGAGATCATCTGAATGCTGACCAAATCATTCTGTTTTCTCCTAATTCCTTGTTTAGTAGTTACGTGTCCAATGTACTGCCAGAACTTGGTGAAGAGAATATGCAACAGGTCACATTTCAGGAATACTTGAATCATCGTCTGGGTGAAGAGTTTCAAGTTGAAAATCCTTACGAGCAATTGGAATATGTTTTAACTGCGACGACTACGCCTTCGTACAGGTCAAGGCTTATCAGTATCCGATTTAAAGCATCTACTCGATTTTTTGAGGCGATCCAATCCTATAGACAGTCACTAGAATTATCAGGAATGCAATTTAAGGACATTACCTTCAGAGGGAAGCCGATTGTTACTGCACAACAAATAGCAGAACGTTTTTACAGTCATGATACCTTTCTCCGCTTTCATAATCGACTTGAAAAATTGAAGGATTGGCTACTTGGAAAAATAAGAGAAGTCCAAAAGGTGGAAAAAAATAAGTCATGGGTACAGGATGAAATCGAGCTGCTTAGCAACGAAGAATACCATAAGGCACATCGTTACTTAGCGGAAAAACGAGGCTTTAAACGAGAGGCGATTGCAGACTATGAGATGGAACCAACGGCGCTTGCCCAATTGATTGTTCGCCAAAAATTGAAGCCGTTACAAAAACGCGTCCGAGCATTTCGTTTCATTGATTTTAAGGGGATGTATAAGCAGCTCTTTTTTGATCCGCTCGAGATCGAACGTTTGATCGGGGAAACACCAGCAAGGTGGACGGAAATTTGTCAAACGACGCTAGAAATGCTAGATGAAGATAAACTATTTTACGAGGACGCTACGCCGTTTTTACTTTTGAAAGAGCTGATCCAAGGATTTCAAACGAACAGTTCGATCAAACACATTGTTGTTGATGAGGCCCAGGATTATTCCCCGTTTCAATTTGAGTTTTTAAGGCGTTTGTTTCCAGCGGCAAAGATGACAGTGCTTGGCGACTTTAATCAGGCGATATTCGCCCATGCTAATGAAATGGTCGATTTCAACACACTTAGCAGCCTTTACGGATTGGATGAAACGAAATTGATCAATATTACAAGAAGTTACCGATCTACCAAACCAATCATTGAATTTACACGAAGACTTGTTCCTAATGGAGATAAGATTGTTCCTTTTGAACGTGAAGGCGAGAAACCCGTGCTTAACCAAGTCGCCGATCACGTAGAATTGCACAGCAGCATTGCTTCCAAAGTCGCGGAATTACAAAATCTTGGGCTAAATAGTATTGCGATCATATGCAAATCTGCGGAGGAAAGTATGACTGCCTATGAAGCTTTGTCTGGCATTGATGAAATAAAACTCTTAAAGAGCAACTCGAGTGAATATGAGCAAGGAGTTGTAGTAGTACCAACGTATTTGTCCAAGGGGATCGAATTCGATGCCGTCATCATTTATGATGCATCTAAGCTTGCATACGGTGATGAGAGCTTACGCAGAGTTTTCTACACTGCCTGCACTAGAGCTATGCATTATTTGTTTCTTTACAGCGTAGGAGAACCGAGCCCATTTTTACAAAAGGGATTGCAGGAAGGTTTCATCAAAGCTTGACTTCCGGTGCCTGGCACTCCTCGAAAGATCTTGTTTCACACCTATGTTTCACAAAACAACCAAATTCAACAATAACTATTTCTTTAAGAGGCGATTTATTTTAACGCCTCTTAATTTTTATCCTACGAAGTTATTGGAGTAATTAGCAGCCAAACCAAAGCGAGCAAAGTGAAACAGACAAAGGAAAAGAGTAGAAGTAAAGAATTGGATAAATTCATCTTTTTAGCTAATATAGTTTATATTAAATGGATGGAGGGTGATAAATATGACCAATGAATACCAAACTTTACTCAATGGAATGTTTATATGCGGCTTAAAATCTGTAGAGTCTGTAATTGAAAATGAAGAAATAGACATTGTTTTGGATTTACGTGCAGAGGCTCAAGGAGATAGTGATTACGGTTCTGTCAAAAGACTTAGAGTTCCATTAGAAGACGGTATTTCGAACCAAACTCAACTTTTACAACAAGGAATACAACATGCAGTGAATGCTTATACAGAAGGGAAGAAAGTTGTCCTTCATTGAAAGGGTGGGAAAAGTCGCACAGGTAGTGTGGCAGTAGGCGTTTTAATAGAACTTGGTATCGCAAAAAATATAGAAGAAGCTATTAATATGGTTAAGAAGATCAGACCTGAGGTTGAAATTCATCCGCTTTTAATCAGTGATTTAAGGGAACTTTATCCGGACTACAGTTAAGGGAAAGCTGAATATCAAACGTTATTGTTGCTCGCGTTTATGAGCAACTTTAATGATGCTCTTTCCTCTTGTTTTTCAGGTTTCTTCGTACGGGGCTTTCAAGACATGAAGAAGTTTACTATGTAATTAAAAAACTATAGAGGATTGCAGGACATTCTTCATGGCTCTTCCTTGTATTGCTATACTAAAAAGAGTAGAAATGGATTTTATGCTTTTTGCAATCCAATAAGTTAGTCTACTGTAAAAGTAAGCTTTACGGACTGGAAATATAGATTAATAGAAACGGAGACAATGATGATGATCAGACAAGGGCTAAATCCTTACCTTCCTTCATGGGAGTATATCCCAGACGGAGAACCACATGTTTTTAACGACAGAGTCTATGTTTATGGCTCACATGACCGATTTAATGGTCATGTATATTGCTTAAATGATTATGTATGTTGGTCTGCACCTGTTGATGATTTGTCTGACTGGAAGTATGAAGGTGTCATTTATTTGAAAACAGATGATCCATTAAATCAGACTGGACATATGTGCTTGTATGCTCCTGATGTTACACTTGGTCCAGATGGAAGATATTACTTGTACTATGTATTAGACAAAGTATCAATTGTTTCAGTGGCCGTTTGTGATACGCCAGCAGGAAAGTATCAATTTTATGGATACGTAAAATATGCTGATGGTACTCGTCTAGGGGAAAGAGAGGGTGATGAACCACAGTTTGATCCTGGAGTATTGACTGAAGGGGAAAAAACATATCTATATACTGGATTTTGTGCGATTGGAGACCAGTCGAGAAAAGGGACTATGGCAACAGTACTTGGCCCGGATATGCTTACAATTCTAGAAGAGCCGGTGTTTATTGCTCCGAGTGAACCTTATAGTGAGGGAAGTAGTTTTGAAGGGCATGAGTTCTTTGAAGCGCCTTCTATGAGGAAGATCGGCGATACCTATTATTTTATTTATTCCTCTATCGTTTTCCATGAACTTTGTTATGCTACGAGCAAAAGCCCTACGGAAGGTTTTGTATATAAGGGGGTCATTGTGAGCAATAATGATCTTCACATTGACACATATAAACCTGCCGACAAACCGATGTTTTACGGCGGAAATAACCATGGTAGTATCGTCGAAATAAATAATAAATGGTATATCTTTTATCATCGACATACTAATGGATCTAACTTCTGCCGCCAAGGATGTATGGAACCAATTGAAATATTAAACGATGGGACAATTCCACAAGTAGAGATGACTTCATGTGGTCCGAACGGCGGAGCACTAATAGGCCGTGGAGAGTATCCAGCCTACCTGGCATGCAATTTGTTCTACCGTGTAGAGGAAAAGTACTCAGGAGATGTATGGATGGATAGTCATTTCCCTAAGATTACTCAGGATGGAAAAGATGGGGATGAGGAAATAGGCTATATTGCCAATATGCTAGATTCTGCTACAGTTGGATTTAAGTATTTCGACTGTAAGGATATAAAGACGATTAAAATTAAAGTTAGAGGATATTGCAATGGTGCTTTTGAGGTAAAGACTTCATGGGATGGTCAAGCACTGGCTAAAATCCCGGTTGAATTTACAAATGTATGGACGGAATATACTTCTGTGATTACAATTCCAGATGGAATACATGCTTTGTATTTTACGTATACCGGAAACGGTAGAGCTAGTTTAGCTTCTTTTTCATTGGAATAAATCGCTTGTGGTGCCAGTGCGTTGCGACCTCTAATGTAGACAAAATAAATTCGGAAATGAAGAAGGCGACTAGGGCTACTGAGCCCTGGTTCCCTTCTTCTTATCGTACTGAAGCTTTCTCCCAGAACGTCCTGTTGTGAATGCCAAAGGAAAAGAAATAAAAATCCGCTTTAATTACATAATTTAAGAAATATCGTTTATCTCTAACTATAGATTACAACATTATATTAAGTGGCAATCCATGGATTTAGTAACTGCAATAGCAATATTTACTAAAAAGAAAATAGATGTTACGGGTATCTTTCATTTTGATGAGACAGGAAAGTTTATTCGTCTTGAAACGGATGATTGTTACTATAATGAAAAAGGCTCACTTCCCCTTGTGTGAAATGAGCCTTCTATTATCAACCTAACAAAATAGCGATGAAACCAATGGTCGAAACGGCATTACATAGACAGTGAACTACGATGGCAATGTAAATATTCTTCTTTTTCCAAGCTAAATAGAATGCAGGGAAAAATGCAATAATCCTAAACAAATTATTAAAGGGAAGCCATAAATGGTACAAAGAAAACAATACTGTTACGATCAATGGTGTATAGTTTTTGAATCTACTCATTTTTGATGTAAGATAACCTCGAAAAAATAACTCTTCGACGATTGGGCCAATAAAGACATTTAGGATGAAAATAATAACACAAGTAAGCAGCAAAATGTTCCTTGAATAGTTTTGTCCATAATCGATATTTACCCAGTCAAAATACGGTGGTAAGATGTTGAACATTTGCTCTGAAATCGGCGCAAAAAGCATAACTTCCAATGGGGCAATGGTGACGCTCATAAGACCTGCAAACCCCCAAAGGAAAGAAGCGTATAGTAAGACCTTCCACCATTTTAGTTTTTGGTGATTGGAGAATGCGCTTTTTAATGAATAACTTCCATACTCTTTCTTACTTGACTGTACGACAACAAAAAGCTGGATGGGAAAGAGAATGATCATCGCTAAGAGTAGAAATATTAAAATGGTTGGAAGCGTATCGCCCATTACATGACCTACCAATAAATAAACTATAGTTAATATTGAAGTTGGTAGAAAAATAAGCAGAAGTACCTTGCGCATGCTTAATTGATCACGAACGTTATGACTTTCTGATTCTATTTGGCGTTGTACGGAACTATCCTGATGCTTCATATTTTCACCCAGTTGGAGCTGGATTCTAGTGTTGTTAAATCCACCACTTGTGTGTATTTGTATGTTTTTGGCCAGCTACAGAAGATTGATTTTTCTTTAAACAAAAGTTTTGTGAAAGGGGAATCAGGTTTCGGCTTCCATCCTCCATTAGGGAATAATTCAATAGTGACACGATTTTCATCACGTTTTACAGAGTAATCACCTGATACAACCCCCATCTCAATCTCTCCACTGATCTCAAAGGTATCCTTGTATACTTTATCTTCTGAAACACTCCGTACATCTGGAAAACCGTTGGTAAAAACTACCGTTAGAGGGTGATTTCCTTGGTTAAGAGCAATTTTATTCAAGCAGCCGCATTCAGAAAAATCATATTCCAAACCGTCGTCACGAACGACCTTTCCGTTATCATTGGGGATAAATTCCTCAAGAACACCAATTGTCTCATTCGCAAATTCAATGATTTGACAGTCATCACTGTAACGAGTATAAGAACGCCATTGAAAATCCTTAGGCATTGGTACAGGAAAATTAGCTGCCTTTATGGTATTTCCGTCAATGTGGATTTGAAAAGTTGTGTTATACTTTCGGACAAAATCAAAATTATATAGAAAGAATAAAGGTAAATAAGAAGGATTTTTCGTGCTTGAACCTACGGGAGCTAATAGATTCAACCCTTTTGTTTTTTTCGTTGAGTTCTCGACGATAGACACGTCAATGCTTCTTCTATACTTATCTGTAAACTGAAAGGAAATAAACACGCGGTTATCTACCTTTTCAAAACGAGTATTTTTAATCTCTACTTTAACCCGTTCACATAAGCCTTTGCCGGTTACATCAAAACTGTCGTCTTTATTATCATTCAAGCTCATATCGTCGTAAACATCGACATAGCCATCGTTACGATACGCAATCACCCTGTAGCCTTTGCCAATCACCTTGTCATCCAAGTACTGTGGTTCAAGACCAAGGTACTTGCTATCAGCGTTTTTCTTGAAGTTAATAAGGGCCAATTTTTTTAACGGGATATGAGTAAAACTAAAAGGAATGACCACAGTTTGTTTTTGAGAGCTGACTAACACTTGCTTTTCAACGGTTTCCATATCTTCCACTCCTTATTTTTAAAAGCAAAAATAAAACATCAGTAGTTCTGTAAGTGGGTACACATTGCCGAAAGTTAGCTGTATATTTTAATGTCAAATTTAGGATAAATTAATAAAGGCAGTCAAAGGTATAAGAAGTTTGACAATGTTGTGAATTAATGAAAACTTTGATTTATTTAGTTTTATTTAAGATTATCTATTAAGTTAATGTGTATCGAGAAAGGGGGTAACATTTAAAGAGCGTGAAGAAATGGTTTGTGGAAAAAGGTGTGTATGACCGCAGAAAATACGAAAGCCATAATGAAGGATTAGAATATAGAATCTGTTATGTGATCACACAATATTTTCATATAACACGATCAAAATTAGCGTTTGATAAACTTGGTTTTAAAAATGTATATTCAGCATATGCAGAAATCTTTGAGTATTGAGATTTTGAGTCGATAATCGGGAATTTCCTGCTTATTATAAATAAATCTTTAATTAACGCTCTTTTCTAAAACATTGTTGCTATTAGCTTTTAGGCCGTAACTAAGCCAAGCCATAGGGAGAAATATTTTCCCAAAAGCTTATGTATTCTCAAAAGACGACCTAAGAGCAACAAAGTTTGCGAAATAGCCTTACTGTTTTCAACGAGGCTTAGTTATTTCGGGAAGAGAACAACTAACTTATTGTGTTAGTTGTTCCGTCTAAGTTTTTTTACCGAAAAATGCCATTACACTTAAACCATTTGCTCAAATTAATTAGTTTGCTGGATGGTCATAAACTTTTTCAGTCGGACGCTTCCTACTAAGTACAGTGATCGTAACCAGGATGAGCACCATTCCAAGAAGTTGAATGATAGTCAAATGATCTCCGAGAAGCAGAACGCCAAATAATGAAGCTGTCACAGGCTCTACCATAGCAACCATCGAAGCAGTTGTCGGGGGAGTCCATCGAATGCCAATCATATAAAATATAAATGAAACTCCAGCACCCACGATCCCTAATAGAAGAAACCATCCTATGTCGCTTGACGTCACCACACTAGCTACTTCATCATTGTCAGTAAAAAGAAATAGGATGAGACAAAGTGATAAAAAAGCGATAGTTAAGGTGGTCTGCGGCTTTCCGATAGAAGAGGCATTTTTAAACCCGAATATAAATAAAGCGTAGGAAAGTCCAGAAGCAAGCCCCGTTGCCATCCCTAGAAAACTCACTGTAATCGAATCGGTATTGTAGGCACCTGTAAGCAGGAGAATCCCCATAAGTACACTGGAAATGCAGCCCCATTTAAACCAAGTCGAACGTTCTATTCGTAATAAAAAGGATATTAAAAGGACGAACAAAGGTGCGGTGTACATTAAAGTGGCGGCAACAGCAATGCTTGAGGCTTGGATACTTACAAAATAAAAAGTGAAATTTCCAGCAACACCAAGACCCGCCAATAGGGACCATATGTATAAACGAGTAGAGAAGATCCAATTTTCTCTAAAGCGAAAGAGAAACCACGCGAAAAAACATATAAATCCAACAGCCCCTCGGTAAAGTGAAATCACAATAGGATCCCAGCCCTTGTTCATTAAAATAGCGGCAATTCCACCACTAATGCCCCAGCAAATCGCGGCCAGCATAACTAACCCTACCCCAGAAAATCTCATCGTGTACCTCCTAAAGATAAGTAATGGTACGAATTCTTGATTACGCTATTTCAGACCTAACGTGGTCTTAGTAACGTAAATTCAAGAACCAAACAATCTTCTTTAAACATTAGTAAACGAACAGCATCGATTTAATTGTAATTATATATATGGTTTTATATTGGATACTTTATTTCAGTAATTAGGGGTTTATGAGTAATCATCGCTTGCGGTGCCCAGCAATTCTCGAAAAATCTTGTTTCACAAAACAACAATAACTATTTCTACAAGAGGCGGTTGATTTCTAAACGCCTCTAAGTTTTTTTTCTCCGAATTTTTTGAAGACACACTAAAATAATTACGGTAACTATTTTCATATGATTTCGAGATGAAAAAAAAGCCTGTAAGATAGTATAATTTGTCCATAGAGGAGGTGAATGAAATGATCGAACAAAGATTAGATAAAATTGAAAATATGCTCTCTCAATTGATTGGAATGGTGGGAAAGTTAAGTGTAGAACAACAAGAAATGAAGAAAGAACAACTAGAATTTAAGTCACAGTTAAATGAGGTTGAACAAAAAAATGAAAATAGGCATGAACAACTCATTGACCGTTTCCAAAGCTTTGAAAGAGATAAAGATTTCATTTGGGAAAAGACCGCTCGTAATGAAAGAGAAATTGGAAATTTAAAAAGACTCTTCTAGAATACCTCGCAAAAACTATATCAAACCCTCACAAATGATGTAAATTCATTCAGTGACCAGTATTAGGTCAAACCTCTTTACTGGTCATTTAATATTACCCACAGAACCTTCGTAGATTTCTAAAGAATACCTTTCCCTAGAATGTTAAAGTAAGTGTCAATTACGAGTTCCATTACTTTTTCTACTCTCTATGAAAACCTTCTTATGTTTTTCGTTAAAAAAGAGCTGAATATAAAGCATAATGGGTGAAGTGTGTTTTCCCTTTGGTGAAATGATTGAAAACTCTCTTTGACATTCCTCTGTAAACGGTAGTTTAAATAATAGGTTATGTTTTAATTCTATGCGGACTGTTGTAGATGAAAGATAGCCAATTCCGTTGTTATTTAAAATAGCTTGTTTTATTGCCTCATTTGTACTTAATTCAAAAATGTTACTCGGAGTAAATTGTATCTTATTAAAATATTCTTCCACACACTCTCTAGTATGTGATCCATGTTCTCTAAAGAGAAGCGTTTCATTTTCTAACTGTGTAATAGAAGTTATTTCCTTATATTTTTCTTTTTGCTCTATTGAACAATAGGCGCTTATTTTATCTTGAAATAGTGGTTGATAGTTAAACTTTGAGAGATTCATCTTTTTAGAGATGAAGGCAAAGTCAATTTTATTATCTAGTAGTTTCTCAAGTATATTTGCTGTATTGTCTATCATTAACTTTATTTTTATATTTGGATTTTTTTTTGAAAGTCTATAACAAGATTTGAAATAACGAAAGTACCAATCGTAGTCCCGCAACCTACAGATAGCTCACCACTTTCTAAATTCGTAAGTGAAGATAGTGCCTTTTCGGCTTGATTAGCTAATGAGATGATCTGTATGGCATAGTTAAGAAGCTGTCTGCCAGCATCCGTTAACTCAACTTTTTTCTTCGTCCGATAAAATAAAGGTAACTTAAAGTGTTTTTCTAAGGCTTCGATTTGACGTGAAACAGCAAAACCAGCTCCAAAGACAGCCTTAAAATATTGGTGGCTAAAGTATGCAGCTCTAGAGTACTTTGAAAATGGAGAGTTAGAGCTAGGTAAACTTAATAAAGTAGTGCCCTTTAGTGAAGACCAGACGATAGTGGAATTTTGGGTACAGCCATTAACTTCTTTAGAGGATGACAAGAGTGTGGGAGAGGTTGTTGAAAAATCTTGTTTCACACCTGTGTTTCTCAAGCACAATAACAAACAGTATAGCTACTTCTACAGAAGCGATTTAATCTTTGTTTTACCCTCAGTGTAATAGAAATAAAAAAATCAGCGATTTGGTCATTACTTTAATCCTTCGTTTGCTATTCCTAGTCTTTTCATTCAAGTAACTAAACTACTAAATAATTCCTTTTATATGGTATGATTAAGCTTACTACAAGGAAATGAGGTACTATTCTTGGAAAGTCTACTTATTAATATCCTTTTTGTTCTATTACCAATCTTAATTTTCCAAATCTTTTACATCAATATAGACTCAAAGTACAAAAACATCATCCTAGCTACCGTTTTTAGTTTCTCAATTATCATATGTATGAATTTCCCAATTTCAAACTATCAAGGCCATTTATTTGATCTAAGGTACATTCCATTTGTATTAGGAGCCCTTTATGGAGGAAAAAAGGTTGCTATTTTCCTTTATGTTGTATTCTTAGTTTACCGATTTTATTTAGGCGGCGCAGGTATTTATATTGCCTTCTTTGATAGTACTTTATTATTGATTATTCTACTATTTTTATTAATACCAAAATATCATACATATTCTCTCAGAACAAAAATTAGCGGTACGATGGCTTTGCTTGGACTAGTTGCTATTATTAGCTTAATTACTTGTCAGACATTATTTGGTTTTATCTTTCACGCTCCATTTATTTTTTTATCTACCTTTGTTGTAGCACAAACTTTAACAATGGGACTTTCTGTTTATTTTCTTGAGTACTTAATTACAATTGACACAATGAAAAAGCAACTATATCATAATGAAAAATTAAAAAGCCTTAGTGAAATGGCGGCTAGCATCTCTCACGAAGTTCGAAATCCGTTAACAGTTACAAGAGGATTTATCCAACTACTCAAGAGTCCAGGAATTGATGATGAGAAGAAAAATTCCTATTTAGACTTGTCCCTTCAAGAATTGGACCGTGCAGAATCGATCATTTCAGATTATCTTACTTTTGCAAAACCGCATGAGAATATTGAACTTGAATTATTAAATGTTACCGATGAAGTGAACTATGTTGTGAATGTGATGCAGCCCTATGCATTAATGCAAAATGTCTCTATTAAAAAAGAATTGTTCAGTAATGAGAGCTATATCTTAGGAAACAAAAGACAACTCCATCAATGCTTAATTAATTTGTCAAAAAATGCTATTGAGGCCATTCAAAACGGTGGAAAGCTAGAGTTTAAAGTAAACAAAGAAAATGAAAAAGTACTTATACAGCTGACAGATACTGGAGTAGGAATGTCTTCGGAGCAAATTGCCCGTTTAGGAGTTCCTTTTTTCACAAATAAAGAAAAAGGTACTGGTTTAGGAACCATGGTCGCTTTTAGTATTGTGAAAGCAATGAAAGGAGAAATAAAGGTAAATAGCAAAATGAACGAAGGAACGACATTCACTATTTCGATCCCAGAAGACAAGGGGACGAGTACAGTGTTCTAATGGAGTTTGCATGCCATGCATTGAGATGAAAGTCAGTTGTGTACAAAAAACATCGAAAGTGTGATACCTCTAGAACTGTTTAGAGGCAGAGCAGACAGAAAAAAGGGAGGAATTTGCCCTCCCTTACTCTTCATATTCTCTACTTTATAATGTCGTCAATAATCCCGTATTCCTTTGCTTCATTGGCACTCATGAAGAAATCTCGGTCTGTATCAACGGCCACTTTTTCCACAGACCGACCGGTTCTTTCTGCAATAATGTTATTTAGATGCTCTCGAAGTTTTAAAATCCGCTTTGCAGAAATCTCCAAATCCGTCGCTTGGCCACGGGCTCCCCCTAGTGGTTGATGGATCATGATTTCACTATTCGGAAGAGCATACCGCTTCCCCTTTGTTCCTGCTAGTAACAGCATTGCCCCAAATGATGCCGCCATTCCCGTACAAATCGTTGTAATCTCTGCTTTTACATGTTGCATTGTATCAAAAATCGCAAAACCTGCCGTAGTCGAACCACCCGGACTATTAATATAGAGCGAAATTCCCTTATCCGGATTATCGGCAGCTAAAAATAAGAGCTGGGCGACAATACTGTTTGCCAAAGGATCGTCGATTTCACCACTGACCATAATAATTCGGTCCTTTAGTAATCGGGAATAAATATCATAGGAACGTTCACCACGGCTAGTCTGTTCAATCACATAAGGAATAGTAGTCATTTATTTAAATTCCTCCCATACATTTAATTATGCTGCTAGTGAGAGGCAAGTTGGAGGAGTGGAAGTCGTACGCACATGTTTGGTCTGTAGTTGCATTTTCGGCTTTGAAAAAGTTGCAGGCGTTTGTGAGAAAACGATCGGAACCACCTTCAATAGCAACTCAGGATCCTGAACCGTGATTGAATGGTAAAGCGCATTTGCCACTTGCCTTTTTAGTTGTTCTGTCCAAGTGATCGATATATCCAATGCGTTCTCTTCCTTGGAAAGTTTTTTCAACCTAGCCCTCAAACGATGTAGTGTTGCTTTTACAGCCGTCTCTGAACTTTGGATTAAGTCAGCAATTTCAGTGATTTTATATTGAAATGCATCACGCAATGTCAAAATAACCAACTGTTTAGGCGTCAACTTCGAAACAAGCTCTTCAATGACATCACAGGTGATCTCATTTAATCCTGGTTCTCCTTCTAAGTTTTCTAGTTCCGCAGTGATTGTTTCTTTACTGTTTTTACGTAGCATATCCATCCATGAATTATAGGCGATTTTTTTCAGTAAACGAGGATTTAGTTCCGTTTTCTGTTCATAATGCTTAATTGCTTTATAAAATGCTTCTTGGGCTAAATCTTCGCCATCCCATTTGTTTCGGGTTAAGAACTGACAATACTTGCTCAAATTTGTATATAACTCTTCAAACTGAGCATCGTCAAGACCGCTTCTTCCGGCATTTTCTAGCCTGTTGTATTTTGGTGTTACATGCATTAACTTCACTCCTTTGTGCCTCTCATATCTTAAACGTATAAAGAGGTAAATAAGATACGGGTAAAAAAATTTTTTTATAAGTTTTCGTTTACCATCATTTATGAAAAATATGCGATTTTCGTTACATTGAAATTTTTTAGAGTTACTAGTTATCTTAACATAGGCTATGAAGAACTTCTTTCCTTAAGAATTGCTCCTAGTGGATTTTTTATCATTTTTGGCCAGAAGCCCCCCCACTTCAAGGAGTTTACGAGTAAGTGGGGGATGAATGGCTATTTTTTTCACAAAAAAAGAACGTACGATCGTGTTTTGTGGTATAATATGGTTAGAGAGTGAGGTGAAAATATGGTTGTAAAGAAAGCCTATAAATTTCGTATCTACCCAACAAAGTCACAACTAGAGCTCATCAATAAGACCATTGGATGTGCGCGTTTCGTGTTTAACTTCTTCCTTGCCAAGCAAAAACAGAAAGATGCCTATTGGTACATCGTGGAAGAAATGAAGCAATCCGGGCAGCTTCCTACAAATGCTTGGAAAGGTGAATTCTTTAAAAAATACGACTCGGTAAAAGGGGTTCGTTTGTTAAAGAAACAGTACCCATTTCTAAAAAAAGTTGATAGTATTTCTCTCCAAAAATCCGTAGAAAACTTAAATAATGCTTATACTCGCTACTACAAAAAACAAGCCAACGCTCCTCGGTTTAAGTCAAAGAAGAACAAGGTTCAGTCGTACACCACAAAACAAACCAATGGGAACATCATGGTTTTGGATCGTTACATCAAGTTACCAAAACTCGGACTCGTTCGTTTTGCGAAAAGTCGAGAAGTCAATGGTCGTATTATGAACGCGACGATTAGACGTAATCCAAGCGGTAAATACTTCGTTAGTATTTTAGTAGAAGCAAAGGTCGAAAAACTGCCTGAAACCCATTCATCTGTCGGTGTCGATGTCGGTCTTAAAGCTTTTGCGACTCTTTCGGATGGTACTGTCTATCAAAATCCAAGATGGTTTCATTCGCTTGAACAAAAGTTAGTAAAGGCACAACAAATCCTTTCCAGACGAAACACCGGTTCATCCAACTGGTACAAACAACGAAAAAAGGTTGCTCTGATTCATGAAAAGATTACGAACGCTCGTACAGACTTCCTACACAAACTATCAACCAATCTTGTCAAAAACCACGACATCATTGGAATGGAAAATCTTTCGGTTCAAAACATGGCAAAGAATAAGAACATTGCTAAGGCCATTAGTGAAGCTTCATGGTATCAATTTCGTCAAATGCTTGAATATAAAGCAAGGTGGTATGGCAAACAAGTAGTAATAGTCGCTAAAAACTTTCCAAGTAGTCAGCTGTGTTCGTGTTGTGGCTACAAGAATAAAGACGTGAAACATCTGGCGTTGCGTGAATGGGAATGTCCATCATGTAAGAGCTATCACCAAAGAGATGTAAACGCAGGAATGAATCTTCGTAATGAAGCATTGCGATTAACTGTCGGGACGACAGGGATCGCCTAATCAACTAGATACCAATAGGTGTCTTTACTTAGGAAGCCCCCACTTCAAATTTTCGTTAGAAAATTAAGTGGCGGGTAGTTCACACTTTTAAATGGCGCTACCTTTAAAAAAGGTAACGCCATAAATTTTTTTTGGATTTTTTTTTACTTAGGACGACTTATTGCATGCTTAGACTCCATAATAATAAGGTTGCAATAAAATTAAGAAAGAAGGGTTTTTCACTTTTTAAAGTGAACCCTTCTTTTAGATATTATAGTGTATTTTGTACGATTGGTACGGTTTACTTCAGGTTAATTAACGTGAACTTGAGCCCCTTTATTATACAATCCAAATATACAAACCGAACTAACAATGGATACCATGAATACAATAAAGAAAGTTTGATAGGTTAATTGCTCTGAAATACCTTGTTAATTCACTGTGACAACCGAATATCCTTGTTGTACTTACATGTTTCACAGAAGTGCAATAGCGCTACTCATGAAACAAACAAGAAAATGCAGGTGGTCACAGTCGATCATTTGTTATGCTTTCAATTTCAAAGGTTTATTCAATTCATCAGTTGAGGAATTTCCTTGTAGGACCATTGCTAGCTTGTTAAAGGATTCATTCAATAGATCGAGCTTCGTCTCAATTCGATAGAGAAGATAGAGCGTGATCATTACTGGAAATCCGTATTCGCTAATGAGTGGGATCCACATTTCCATTTGTATGCTCCTTTCTAAGTAATATTGTAAATCAAAGTAGTTACAGAATGACCCCCGGCACTTTGAAGCTTTAACGTGCCGGGGGTCAGACCCCTATTTACAATTTAGATTTGAATGTCAGATACGTTTCGTTCGACGATTCTTGCTGCATGTTTGCTAACTAGTGCGCCACCAGATGAGATAAATGCGTTTTCTGCAATCACTTGTTCCATTACTTGCGCAACTAATGCTGGGTTTACTGGTTCAAAAGGGTTGTCCAAAGATAGGACGACGTTTTTTCCTGCTTCATTTTTGAAGATAAGTTCGATTTTTTTCGCCATTACTAATCACCTCCGTTCAAGGGCTTATTTTTTATAGATTAGTTGAAGATATCGTACTGGTTGTTTCTTGTGATTGTTTCTAAGGTGTATTGTTGTAGTGAAGCTAACGCTTGAGCAGCTCGCTTCAATTGTTCACTACTAGCTGTGTTGTCAACATTCGGGAAGGTTTTTGTTTTAAAGATTTCTTTACCTTCACCATCAACACCACCGTAAAAATGAAGTGTTAACCTTGTTTGCAATATGTTTTCCATGCTTATCACCTCCTTCACTTAATAAATACATCGAAAGTGGGAAAAGGGGGACAAGGGTACAAAAATTATATACATATAAAGAGGGGTTTCACCTAGGTGCGTAGCTGTACTACCGATAGCGGGGTAATTAAGATATAATGGAAAGAAAAGGAAGTGTTAGTAGAGGTGAAATTTATGGAAAGAAGCAAAGCAAAAACAATTCAGATCTTTCTCCCTGATGGAAATCCTAGGGGTGTTAAAATAGCGGGGGTTACAAATAGGACTGTACAAGCCATCTTAATTCCGCGAAATTTGTTAAAAAGTGTGAAAGAACGACCTGAGGTAAATAATGTGGCTTTATATTTCCTGTTCGGAAACAATGATGAAGAAACTCGAACTGAGGCTTATATAGGGGAAGCAGAGGTCGGATATGAGAGATTGAAGCAACACAATAGTAGTAAAGACTTTTGGGAAGTAGCTGTACTGGTTGTCACAAATAATATCCAAAATCAATTTACAAAGGCCGATGTTAAGTTCTTAGAACATTTCGCTTATCAAGAAGCCGTCAGTGCAGGCCGATATGTAATTAACCAAACGCTACCAACAAATCCATTTATCCCAGAGTGGCGAAAGGAGGACTTACTAGATATTTTCGAAACAATAGGCCTATTACTAGGCACACTTGGTTACCCAATATTTGAAAGCTTTAGGGGTAATAATGAGGAAGTAATTGATGAAGAAGAAAATGAGATGTTCTATTGCACTCGTAGGGATGCTGAAGCGTTTGGCAAGTGGACAGACGATGGCTTTGTGGTTTACAAAAATTCTAAAATGGCGAGTAGCCCACTGCCAGGATTTGAAAGGCAATTAGAGAGACATAATGAAAAGTTACATAATTTTATTCAAGAAGAAATATTGGGGATAGAGGATGGAAGGTACATCTTTTTGAAGGACCAACCATTTCCCACCCCTTCAGCAGCATCAACATTCGTCCTTCAAAGTGCTAGTAACGGTTGGACAGATTGGAAGGATAGGAGTGGTAGGACCTTAGATGAAATAAAGAGGAAGCAGTTATAGAGAAAAACAGTGACGGTGCTTTATGATTGTTCTACGGGATTGAATCACGAGAATTGACCTATTACAGGAGCTAGTACGAAAAACGCGTATCTGTTCCTATTTTGCTTTTTAAAAATTACTTAAGTCGAAAAGTAAACAAACGTTCTTCATATGATATCGTGAGAAAAAAATGGTTGTAATAGGGATGTAGTAAGAAATATGTGGGAAGCGGTTATATAGTAAATCGAAGGATACGCAAGAACCGTCCCCATGCTTCAAAATGTCCTAATAAATCGAAGCGTGTTGATGGGCATGCAGTTTTGTGAAAATTCCATTCTCATTAGCAAGCAGTTCTGCGTGTGTGCCATCTTCAGCGATTCCTTCTTCGTTAACAACGAGGATTCTGTCTGCATTACGGATCGTTGCTAATCGATGCGCGATGATTAGTGTCGTACGATCTTTTGCAAGTTCAGTTAATGCTTCTTGAATGTTTGCCTCTGTTTCTGTATCTAAGGCTGATGTTGCTTCATCTAAAATTAGGATGCGTGGATTTTTCAGGAACATACGGGCAATGGACAAGCGTTGCTTTTGTCCGCCAGATAGCTTCAGTCCTCGTTCTCCAATTTGGGTATTGTACCCGTCTGGTAAGGAGGCAATGAGGTCAGAAAGGTGAGCACGTCTTGTTGCCTCTTCAATTTCTTCATCTGTTGCATCTAATTTTCCATAGGCAATGTTTTCTCTTAATGTACCAGTAAAAAGGAACACATCTTGTTGGACAATTCCGATATTCGAACGAAGCGATTCCTTTGTCATATTACGTATGTCAATTCCATCTATGGTAACAGAACCTTTGACAACGTCATAAAAACGAGGGATCAGCGAGCAAATCGTCGTTTTTCCAGCCCCTGATGGACCAACAAATGCGACAGTTTGCCCAGCTTGAATGGAAAAGCTTAGGTCATCAAGAATGCGCCTATTTTCTTCATAGCCAAAAGTTACATTATGAAAGGCGATATTTCCGTTTAGTTCTGCCACTTCGACCGCGTCAGGACGGTTTTTGATATCTGGTTCTTGATCCATCAGCTCAGTAAATCGTTTAAATCCAGCCATTCCTTTTGGATACAACTCAAGTAAGGCACTAATTTTATCAATTGGTTTAAATAACACGTTTACATATAAAATAAAGGCTACTAACTCTCCATAAGACAACTCACCGGTGAAGCTTAACCATGCCCCGTACACTAAAATAACCAATGTCATCATTCGAGTCGTGATATAAATTCCAGATAAGTTCCAACTCATAACTTTATAGGCTTTTAGTTTCGAAGAGCGGAAAAATTGATTGTTTGTGTTAAAGCGTTCTCTCTCAAAAGATTCATTTGTAAAAGATTGAACAACGCGAGCACCTGATACGCTATCCTCAACCCTTGCGTTTACATCCGCGATATTTCCATACATGGCAGTCCAAGCTCTGTTCATTTTAATATTGGAGTAAGAAATCAACCAAATGAGAAACGGTACGACGATAATCGCAACGAGTGCAAGTTTCACATTGATCGTCAGCATAATCCAGAATGCTCCGATAAAGGTCATGATCGCAATAAATAAATCCTCTGGACCGTGGTGTGCAAGCTCGCCAATATCCATTAAGTCATTTGTTACTCGGCTCATGATGTGTCCAGTTTTCGTATTATCGAAGAACTTGAACGACTGTCTATGAACATGATTGAACAATTCTCTTCTCATATCTGTTTCAATATTAATCCCTAGTTTATGCCCCCAGTAGTTTACGACAAACTGCATACTAGAACTTAATAGATAAAGAGTAAGTAATCCGGCACTGACAGCGGTTATGGTACTCCAGTTTCCTTCTGGTAGCAAACTGTCTATGAACCAAGCAACTGCCAGAGGAAACCCAAGCTCTAATAAACCAACGAAAACTGCGCACACAAAATCTATGATAAATAACTTTTTATGCGGCTTATAATAACTGAAAAAACGTCTAATCATACGTACAACCCTCCTACACGATTATTACATTTTAATTGAACTGATAGGGATTATCAATAACAAATTTTGAAAATATAGGAAGCGCGGGGACGGTTCTGTTGCTTCCTAAGGAAGCAGTAGAACCGTCCCCGCGCTTCCTCCAGTAAATAATATAAGATAGAATTTGGACAATCGTCGTTAAATATATATATAAGAAGAAGGCAAAAAAGGAGGGGAAACATGGCAAATCCGATTGTTGCACGGTCATTAGATGAAATAAAATTTTGGTCAAGAATTATGAAAGAACATGCTTTATTTTTAAGTTTAGGCTTTACACATGAGCAAAAACAATTAATAAATGAAGCACAGCAGTTTATCACTCTTTTTGAAAGAATTGAGGAAAGGTTAAGTAGGTTTACAGTAAACTCTGACTTAGGCCAAATTCAATCATTTAATAATGAGGTTTATCAAGCGGCAGCAGCGATATGGAATTATAAGAGGAAGGTGTTAGATTTAACTTTACGATGTGAAATTCGTTCTAATAATTACCCATTATTGGTTGATCATATTAGCAGAGAGGCAGCTTACTTTGCTAATCGATTACAAGAACTTAATCAAGGCGTACTAGCGCCAAAACCAGAGGCTATTATTGAAGAGAATGTTTTCTTTCTTAAAATCATGGCAGACCATGCTAAGTTTATTGGTCATCTTTTAGACCCTTCAGAAAGAAAATTGGTTGAACAGGCTAGAGAATTTAGTCATGACTTTGACCAATTAGTTTTTCAGGCTATAGATTTAGACTCAATGCGACCGCATTCTGAAACAAAGCCAATACTTAGTCAATTTTTAAATCAAAATAAAGTATCAGTTGCTTCATTGAGAGATTTTAAGAAAACAGCTAGAGAGTTAATAGAAGCGTGTCGTATCAAAAGTAACATTCATCCCCTTTTGGCTGACCATACATTTAGAGAAGCTGAGAGATTTTTAGAAATTATAGATTTATATGAAGCTAGTTTGAAACGAGCATAATTCAATCGCAGGAAGCGCGGGGACGGTTCTCGTGCTTCCTTAGGAAGCATCAGAACCGTCCCCATGCTTGTTCGTTTCTTAGGATTTCCGCAATATTTTCTCTAGTGATTTTCCCTTTGCTAACTCATCGATCAGCTTGTCCAAATAACGAATTTCCCTCATTGTTGGTTCTTCGACGTCTTCTACTCGGACACCGCAGACAACACCTTTGATCAAGGACCTGGAAGGATTCAGTTGGGTAGCTTCCGTAAAGAAGGTCTCAAAGTCTGTCTGTTTTTCCAGTTTTGCTTCTAACTCTTCCTGGCTATACCCTGTTAACCAACGAATAATTTCATCGACTTCTGTTTTCGTACGTCCTTTTTTCTCCGCCTTGGAAACATAATGGGGATAAACACTTGCAACACTCGTTGTATAGATTCTATGTTTGGCCATACTACATCCTCCCTTATATGATTTTCTTTATTATAGTACGAAAAATAGTCGGGTACAAACGAAGTAATTAATTGTTTTGCTTGGTGTAAAGATGAATGGCAAACGTCATAGTAAACAGTGAACAATAGAAGCACCACGTTCGTTAATAGTAGTTTTGTTCGAAACAAATTTTAGCTAACTCCTTCCTAAAAGAAGGATAGTTAAACGTTCATTATTTTAGGTTCCTGTGACGTTTGTTATCAGTTTTTTTGTTAACAATATATATTAGGTTAATTTCAAAAAAATTAAAGAAGACGGAGGGAAGGTTATCGTGAAAAAAGAAGAACAGAAAAACCCATGTGAAAAATGCGGGACGGGTAAAAAAGAACCAGTAAGCTGGGTGTGTGATGATTGCAGAGTGTAAACAAGTGTAATAGTAAAGCTTACTTTACAAAGTGGGATAAACGAATAAGAGCAGGTATCGGATTTTTCAAATCTGGAAACATGCTCTTTTTTGTAAGGTGTCTATCCTGGAAAGGTGTCTGACACCCTTCGTGGACAATTCTCTTGAAAAGTCCTTGTGGAAAGGACATTAATCTTTAATTGGATAATGATATTCTACATAGTTACATCTATTAATAGCCCTCAACCATGACTTATGATTATTTCTTCTACTTTTTATATTACAACATTCAACAAATAGGGATTATTTTGACTCAAGGCTTTTGGCAAGGAAATAAGTACTAGCTTTATAGTCTTTAAGTCAGAATGATTGTTTCTATGGTGGAATAAATTGTATGGTAAACACCATTTTTGGGGAGGGATTGGATGATTTGTTCTGTGATCAATTATAAAGGTGGGGTGGGAAAAACAACTGTCACAGCTAATATAGCTGCTCAATTGGCTAGAGAGGGGAATAAGGTACTGCTAGTTGACCTTGATCCACAAACGAATTTGACTTTTTCGTTTATCAGAGTTGACGAGTGGAAGCGAGATTACCAGGATCGAACAATTAAAAGGTGGTATGATTCTTTCATTGATAGTGACCAAGAGTTACATTTACAGGATCTCGTGATTCGACCGTTTCGGGTAAATGAACGATTAAGGGAAATGAATTCGTCTGGTAGCATTGATTTAATTTCGTCTCACTTAGGTCTTATAAACGTTGATTTAGAGCTTAGTGCAAAACTTTGGGGTGGAAGCGAGCGATCTAACCGTAGAAATTTCCTATTTGTGTACTCTCGGTTAAAAGAAGGGCTTAAGCAATTAGAAGCTCAAAATTATGATTACATTTTCATTGATTGCCCTCCAAATTTTAATGTCGTCACAAAAACAGCTATAGTTGCAAGTGATACGTTATTAATCCCAGCAAGGCCTGACTACTTATCAACCATTGGTATCGAGCAGCTTCAAAGACATGCAAAAGAGCTAGTGTTCGAGTACAACAATAAATTGGAAAAAGATGATCTAGGAACCGAATTCGAACGAATTGCTCCAACATTAGCAGGCGTTGTTTTTACGATGGTAGAAAAAAGAAGGGGAGAACCAATTTCTGCGTTAAGACAATATATTGAACAAGTCATAAATCAAGAAATTCCTGCATTTGAAACCGTTGTTCGGGAAAATAAAACCGTTTTTTCAGATGCTCCTGAACTAGGTGTACCAGTCGTACTCCAACGTCTAAGTGGTGACACCTATCGAAGTATTCAAACTGAATTAAAAGAGTTAACAGAGGAATTTGAAGAACGACTAAGTAATGGAGGGAGCTTATGAAAGCAGAAGTTCTAAAAACCATCCAGCTAGTTACTAAAATAATTGGAAGTTTATCAGAGTCCCAACTGGAAAAATTACTAAACGGCGAGGCGAAGTTAGTCTTCAGTGAGAGAGAGGTTGTTCAAAAGGTAGAAAAAAAACAAGTTGCGTCAAATCATCCAGTTTTTGAACAATTAAGAGAGTTTAACAATCGCGAAGAAGCGACGAAATTATTATCTCAAAAATCAATTCTCAAAAAAGACTTAATCGAGATTGCTTCTACATTTAAGGTACATATTAACAAAAATGATACCAAAGCAAAGCTCGTTGAAAAAATTGTTGAAGCGACTGTCGGTGTCGCATTACGCTCACAAGCCATTAAGGAAACAGCTGTGAATAGGTGAGGCGAAGCGTTCTTTTACTTTGAAGGAGTGGTTTGTAAAGTTTGATAGCATTTAAGGAGCATGTACGTGATTACGTATCTGCTCCTTATTTTGCGACCTAATCTTTGCTGCATCTACTTGGTGATTTGGAAGCAGGAGAACCGTCCCCACGCTTCCTTAGAAAAACAGAAAAAGAGATTGAAAACAGAACGAATGTTTGGCATGATTTCCTTGTAAGTAACATGTTAAAATAAAATCTGGAGAAATGTTATGGAGGGTTAAAAGTGAACGAGGAATTAAAAGAATTATTGCGTTCGGTGTTAAAAGAGGAACTAAAGCCAATCCATCAACAGCTAGATAAATTCGACCTTAGATTTGATGAAGTTGACAATCGTTTCAAGAAAATCGACGAGAGATTTGATGAAGTTGACAATCGTTTTAAGAAAATCGACGAGAGATTTGATGAAGTTGACAATCGTTTCAAGAAAATCGACCATAGATTTGACGTAGTTGATCATCGTTTACTGACAATTGAAGGTGATGTGAAGGGTCTAAAAGACAATATAATTAATGGACTTGGACCTTATTTTGAACAAATTACAGACCATATTGATGAAGTATTAGAAATAACTAACAAGCAGCAAATAGTTATTGATACATTATCAGTGCGGTCAATTAAACATGAGAGTGAGATTAATGAGATAAAAGAATACTAAAAAATCAGTAAAGGCTATTAAAGGCCTTTTTTCTTTTGAAGCGCGGGTACGGTTCATTAGGATGTCTTTGGTGTCAGACACCGCAAAAAGACAAAAGTACCAAAAATGTCCTTCGTAGAAGGACATTTTTGCTGTTAGTCAATAAAACAGGAGATCAAACAAAGAAGGTTTTCTGTGTTTTGACACGGCTCAACATGAAAGAGAGAGAACTCCCCACGCTTCAATAAAGTTTCTAACAAATCAATTGGAATTTTGTGGTATGATTTTAATGATGAAAGTAGATGAAAAGAGAGGATAAGTGAACTCAATGGGTAAGAAAATAGGTTTTGCTATCATTCTGTTGTTATCGTTTGTTTTAGCAATTTCTGCAATTGTTCGCTATTTTTTATTAGATCCGGTTGAGGTTAATGCTATTCTTATAAGAGAAGGAATGGAAATGTTTAGAATGAATAATCAATTATGGAATATAGCTTTGTATGCTCATATCATTACAGCTGCTATCCCATTGGTTATTGGTCCATTTTTGTTTATTAATAAACTGCGGAATCAATCTTTACAACTTCATCGCAATTTTGGAAAATGTTATGTAGTAATGATTGTTTTTAGCTCTATAGTAGGGGTCTACTTAGCTTTTTATGCCCATGGTGGAGTTTTAGCGATCCTTGGATTTTTATGCTTATCTTTTGCTTGGCTGTATACGACATTTAAAGCTTATATGTATATTCGCAAGAAGCAACTCGTCCTCCATGAAGAATGGATGTACCGAAGCTACGCGGTAACATTTGCGGCCCTCACATTTCGAATGTGGTCTGCCATTGTAGGGTATTCATTAGATAACTTTACAGCAGGGTATGTAGCAGCTATTTGGTTAAGTTGGGTTGGAAATCTAGTGGCCATTGAACTATGGATCCGATTTAAATTACGTAAAGACACAAAAATCAAAAGAGAGATTATTACAAAAGGGGTTTAGAAGAGGAGCGTAGGGAACAATTTGTTGATACTTTCTATCGATTGATAAAGGAAAAGCAGAAAGATCAATATCAAGTTTGTGTTTTCTATGGTGTTGGTGGCGTGGGGAAATCTAGCTTAAGAAAAAAGTTAGGACAAATTGTAGACGTAGAGTATGATCATGCGATTTGGACGATTCTCGATTTTGAGATTGCCAATTATAGATCACCGGAAACCGCTCTTTATTTATTACGAAAGCAATTAAGTAAAAAGTATGCGATCGATTTTCCTCTGTTTGATATTGCATATTCAATCTATTGGAAAAAAGTCCATCCTGATAAAGTAATGAATAAACAAACATTCCCACTTCTTGAAGAAAGCCATATAATCAGTGATTTATTAGCGGCTGTCGGGGAGGCGCCACTGATTGGAATTGTGCCGAAATTGTTTAAATCGTTCATGAAGGGGAAAGAAAGCATCGTACACTATTTACAAGGAATCAAACACGAATTATTTAATCTTGAAAATTATGAACCTAGTGATATAGCAGAACGTTTACCAATGTATTTTGCGAGTGATTTAAAAAATTATTTAACAAAAAAGGACTCGGTACTCCCCATCATATTTTTTGATACATACGAGGCACTTTGGGAAAGCAACCGTACAGAAGCCAATTATTTAACACAAGATGACTGGGTGAGAGAGTTAGTTGGACATTTACCTGAAGTCCTTTGGATCTTCTGTGGGCGTGAAAAGCTTAGGTGGGCTGAAAAGGATTCGGACTGGGATAGGTATTTAGAACAGCATTTAATTGGAAAGTTATCTGATTTTGACTCGAGGAGTTTCCTTAATTCTTGTGGTATTTTAGACAACGAGGTCAAAGATACGATCATTCAGACTAGTGATGGTCTTCCGTATTATTTGGATTTAGCTGTTGATACTTATGAAAATATTCGTAAAAACCATTTTAGAAATCCTGTGAAAGAAGATTTCGCCGAAACTACGAAAGATGTGTTTTCTCGTTTCATGAAATATTTAGATCAACATGAAATTGAGACGTTAAAGGTCCTTTCCGTGCCACGTTTTTTTGACTTTCAATTGTATAAAAGTCTAGTTCAGAACTTTCAAACAGGTTATCCAATTACGTCCTTTGATGAACTGTGCCGTTTTTCATTTATGAATGAGACTGAGAGTCCAGACCTCTGGTATATTCATCAATTAATGCGTAATAGTCTTCAGGAATGTCAATCTACTGTCCTTCTTCAGGATGTACACACGTTTGTGTATAAATACTATAGTGAAAAAATAAAAGAAGAGTTGATTATCAAACAATTTGATCAAGAAGAAAAAATGGTTCTAATTGAAGCTGTATACCATGCAAAAAAGGTTTTAAATGAGGATGATCTAGTTTTATGGATCGAGAAAGTTACTGAACCTTATATAAAAATGAGTAAATATACTTTTATTGCACCTATTTATGAAGATATGATCAGTTTTATCGAATCTAAAACTAGTAATCCAAGCACTATTTATAGGTTAGTCCTCACATTAGCCAAAGTGAGATGTGCAGGTAGAAAATATAAGGATGCGAAGCCAACAATTGAAAAAGCGTTATCGTTAACTAAATTATGCCTTGGGAATGATCACCCAATCGTTGCCGAAATTTTTGTACTCTTTGCAGAGTATTTCTATCGATACGAAAACGACATGAAAAAAGCTGAGGATTACTACAAACAGGCATTGGAGATCCAAGAACGATATATTGGAGAAGATCTAGAAACTGCTGTTACTTATAACTCGTTAGCTATTTTTTATACATTTATTGGCCAGTACAATCTTTCTGAGCAATTTTATAGAAAGGCATATGCGATTAGGAAAGCTCGTTTAGGTGAACCTCACTATCTCACTTCTGCTTCTATTAATAATATTGGTTGTGTAAAGCTGAGAAAGAATCAACCGGAAGAGGGGTTACCTTATTTAGAGCGTGCATTACAAATGATTAAAGATACTGTTGGTGAAAATACGAGGCGGTATGTAAATACATATCACAGTATCGGAAATGCTCATTTCATGCTTGGAAATTTTGATAAAGCGGAAGAAATATTTAATCAACTAATTGAGATGAAAGTAAAAGTGTATCCACCTAGTCATCTCGAAGTTGCTAGGCTAAGCCGTGATTTTGGCAAATTATATCGTGATACGAATAGATGGAAAAAAGCAATTCCTCACTTTGAAGCGGCAATTACAGTTATGGAGAATGAGTTTGGAGAAGATAACATGCACCACGCCGATATTTATCATGAATTCGGTAAATTGTATGCCATGATGGGCGAAAACGACTTAGCGAAAACATTGTATTCAAAAGCAATTACGATCCACCAACGAGTGTTAGGAGCGAACCATGACTCAATTAAAGCTATAGAGCTTGATTTGAATAAATTATCCTAATGAAGCGCGGGGACGGTTCTCCTGCTTCATCCACTAGACGGTAAATGTTATTACTTTACAGTAATTATATTATGTTAACTAAAGAAGGCTTAGAGTTAATTTCTAGTACTTTGATAAATACTTACTTGGGGTTTCGAACACTTAAAACGCGAGAACCTTCCCATTTGTTTCTTGAAAATTAGCTAATTGTGGATTATGATAAATTTAATTAAATAGTTATCAAGAGTGGTCGAGAGAACTGGCTCAACGACACCACAGCAACCTGCTAAAAGTAAGGTGCTAATACCAGCAAAGTATAGTGCTTTGGATGATAAATCGGACGAAAACCCCTTTTGCCATTCTAGGCAAAAGGGGTTTTTACATTGAAAAGGAGGTATTTTAGTGTTAAGAAATGTAATTGTTGTTGTTGATAGTGAAGATGGAATTGAGGCTGCAAAAAGGAAATTTTGCGAGCAAGAACGAAAGGGTATGAGGTAGCGCTAGATTATACGAGAGTTAAAGATGCAGTTCGCAAAAGAGAGCTATTAAAGATGTTTATAAAGTTTTAGGTTTAGTTGAAAGCGCGGGGACAGTTCTTCTGCTTCATCTACACGATGTTGGAAGCACGAGAACCGTCCCCGAGCTTCCTATTTCTCGATATTACGAGCTATAAGAGTACCCACTAACAAGGCCCAGACCGGGGCACTTATACTAGCGATGGTGATACCGGACAATGCAATGATAAAGGCAAATGTTGTACTCATTTTTAGGGATTGCCTAGAAAAGCTCTGATTTAAATTATTACCAAATACACCAAAAAGTGAAAAACCAACCATGATCGCAATAAATTCTTTTGGCAGTGCCTGGATAAATGGCACAAGTTTCCACGCAAATATTCCGAATACTAGAAGAAGTATGCCTGCAACGACAGAGCCCATGTACCGCTTTTCTTTCGGGCCAGCTTCATCATCCGAACAGATGACCGTTGCCATTCCAGCAATATTCGCTGATTGCCCTCCAAAGAAACTCGCGAAAATGGAAAACACTCCGCTAGAGGAGACGATTTTATCAACTGGGACTTTATATTTGTTTTGTTCTAATGCTCCTAGTGCAACCGCAGTGTCATTACTTAAAATGAGTAGGGCGAGAGGAAGCGAGACAGAAATGAAGCTTAATAGATTGAACTCTGGTAGATGAGGCTGTGGGAGTACCATCGTTAATGCCGAGTCCGCACTATCTAATGGATAGCTTAGGAACAATACAATAAATCCAATCACGATCGCCGCAATGACAGGTGGTATTTTTGTTTTCCATTTACTAAAAATAAAAAAGGTCGCCATGGAAATAACCCCAACCGTAACAAGCTGATTAACGGAAACAATAAAGTCGACCATATACTTTGTGATCATCCCTGCTAGCATGGCAGAAATTACTTCTTTAGGGATAATCTTGATTAGTTTTGAGAAAAAGCCTACGACACCTATCAACAACATGAGAATTCCAGAAACTATGAACGCTCCTAATAATTCATGGTAGGAAAATTGGGAGGTAGTCGTTGCTAAAAATGCAACGCCAGTCAGCGTATGTCCACCAGTTATAGGTATTCGATAATATAATGGAAGAAAAATTCCAAATAAGCCTCCAAAAACATAAACTGCAAAAACCCACAGAACTGTTTGTGTTACATCAAAATTACCATTCGATGAAGCCTCTAAGATAAGTGCAGTGGGGCCCGTAATGACAAAAATTCCTGCGATTAACCCTGCCGCAATATTTTGATGAGTTAAATCTTTGAACGGAAAAAATAGATTTCCCCACCTTATTTGTTCTTTTTGACGAATATTCAACCTCAAATCTCCTTCCAAAGACAAGACAATTCATATCTAGTAATACACTATTATAATACGAATAAATAGAATGAACCATCTAATAGAAAAATATTTTACCTCTCGGTGCCCTCTTCGAGAAGAAATTCAAAGAGTGTTACTTTTATTTTCATGGAAAATAAGATAAGATTTTGAGATAAACATTTATAGGGGAAAATCTAATGAAGAAAAGGTTACAATTTTGGTTGTTAATACTTAGTCTAACTGCTGTATTTGGTATTTTATTTAGTACGCTTTTTGCTTCGTATCTTGTTACGAAAGATACTATAATCCAGAACACTCTTAACGTTAATGAGGTTTATTCTCATAAATTAGCGCAAATAACCGACGATAGTTTTAAAGCGATGGAATTAAATTTAGAGGCTAGAAGTGTCGATTTTATCCCAGGTGTAGATAGCAGGGAGGATTTATTGAGTAGATTAGACCGGATGATTAACAGTAGTAAATACTTTAATCTATTAGCTGTTATAGATAAGGAGGGGATATTACAAGCAGTTTCACCTAGAACAGAATTTCTAGGACAAAGACTAGATACGTTAGGTGTTATTGAAGCCCTTGAGAAGAAGAGACCGTTAATATCAGAACCCTACATTGCGAGCACAGGTCATATGACTGTTCTTATTTCTGTTCCGTTATGGGGAGATTCTGGAGAATACTTAGGTTTCTTAGGTGGAACTATTTTTTTACATGAAGACAACATCGTAAAAACAACCCTTGGAGATCACTTTTCAAATGACGGATCATATGTGTATGTTGTTGATCGTGGTGGAAAATTAATCTATCATCCTGAAGCAAGTCGAATAGGTGAAAAAGTAAACGAAAATGTTGTTGTCGAGAAGGTTTTGTCGGGGATAAACGGAAGGCAAAGGGTAACGAATACAAAAGGGGTAGATATGCTTGCTGGCTACTCCTATGTGCCTACAAGTGGATGGGGGATTGTTTCACAAACTCCATACAATTCAATAGAAAATCCTCTGCAGGAAAAAATTGGTTTGATTATCCTATACACACTACCGTTTCTATTTGAGTTTGTAATACTTATGCCTAACACCAAAGGGGAAGAAGCATTAATTGCAGCTGAGCGTCTTCGTAACGTTGTTCAAAGTACTCCTTGCCTAAAAGAAGAGTATATTACGATCTCTTTAGGAGTAGGTTCTTATAAACGTGGTGAAGGACTAGAGGAATTCTTCAATCGTGTGGACGCCGCCTTATATCGAGGAAAAAATGAAGGAAGAAATAGGAGTATTTTAGCTAATTGAATAAGCGCGGGGAACTGTCACCACGCATAAGGCTTTCAAATAATAAAGGCTACTCTAAGTTGTAAACTTTTGAGTAGCCTTTTTCTTAGAAGCATGGGAGGAAGCATGGGGACGGTTCTCGTGCTTCATCGATTCGATAACTTGGAAGCACGAGAACCGTCCCCACGCTTTCTTTTGGAAGCGCACACACTTTTTACCAGTATTACTACTATCAAAATAGTAGTAATACTTTTAATCTATTGAAAATAATGTTAAACTGTTATTAGTTTATCATTGTTTCAGAAAAGATGTGTGACGAGGTCTTTCCTTGGTTGATTGTTTTTAAAAGGAACGCGTACGTTTCTACAAATCTTAGCGTATAAGGACGGTTACTATGACTAACAGAGCAACTAAAACAGATGTTATTTTAATTGGCGCAGGAATCATGAGTGCGACTTTAGGGGCACTCTTGAAAGAACTAGTACCTGAATGGGAAATTACAGTGTTTGAAAAGCTCGATAATCCGGGCGAGGAAAGCTCTAACGAATGGAATAATGCAGGAACGGGGCATGCGGCACTATGTGAACTGAACTACACGGTCGAAAAAAAGGATGGTTCTGTTGATATTAGTAAAGCAATTCAAATAAATCAACAGTTTCAGGTCTCATTGCAGTTTTGGTCTTACCTAGTAAACAAGAAGCTTATTAAACAACCACATGACTTTATCAGGCCGTTGCCTCACATGAGTCTAGTCCAAGGGGAACAAGATGTTACGTTTTTAAAAAATCGTTTTAAAGCGCTGTCAAACAACCCTCTATTTCGAGGAATGGAATTTTCTGAGGATCCAAACAAGCTGAAAGAATGGATTCCCCTAGTTATGCAAGACCGCGCCTTAAACGAGCCAATCGCGGCAACAAAAATTGACTCGGGTACGGATGTCAACTTTGGCGCTTTAACGCGGATGTTGTTTAATCATTTAAAGACTACGAACGTTGACATAAGGTATAGGCATAGTGTTGAGGATTTTAAACGTACTAACGATGGTTTGTGGGAATTAAAAGTGTGGAATATGGATACAGGAGAAATCGAACGCCATAGAGCAAAATTCGTCTTTATTGGTGCAGGTGGAGGAAGCTTACACTTACTACAAAAGACTGGTATTCCTGAAGGAAAACATATTGGTGGCTTCCCTGTAAGTGGACTATTTATGGTTTGTAATAATCCATTTGTCGTCGAGCGGCATCATGGAAAACTCTACGGTAAGGCAAAGGTTGGTGCTCCACCAATGTCTGTTCCGCACCTTGACACAAGATATATTGATAATAAAAAATCGTTGCTATTTGGACCATTTGCTGGTTTCTCACCAAAATTTTTGAAAACAGGTTCGAATTTAGATTTAATCACTTCTGTCAAACCGAATAATCTTCTGACAATGTTGGCAGCAGGGGCAAAAGAGATGTCTTTGACAAAATACCTAATTCAGCAAGTGATGTTAACAAAAGAACAGCGTATGGAAGAGTTACGTGAGTTTATTCCGAATGCGAAAAGTGAGGACTGGGATTTAGTAGTCGCTGGGCAGCGTGTACAAGTGATTAAAGATACAGAAGCTGGTGGCAAAGGAACGCTTCAATTCGGCACGGAAGTAATTACTGCTTCTGACGGGTCGATCGCAGCATTGCTCGGCGCTTCACCAGGTGCTTCGACAGCTGTTCAGGTCATGCTTGAAGTCATAACAAAATGCTTCCCAGACCATGTGAGTGAGTGGGAACCGAAACTAAAGGAGTTAATCCCTTCTTACGGTGTTTCACTCATGGATAATCCAACGCTACTAGAAGAAATTCAAACTTCAACAGCAAAAGCGCTGGGCTTAGCTCCAAATAAACAAACAACAACGAAAAAAGAAACTCGTGTATTACAAGAAGCATAAATTGCCGTTCAGGCAAATTTATGCTTTTCTTTTAGGAAGCGCGGGGACGGTTCTCCTGCTTCCTTAGTAGTTAAAATACGAAGCAGCAGAACCGTGCCTGTGCTTTCTGAGGGAGGAATTATGGACTATTTTGCAGTACTACCGATAAAGAAATACTCAGCGAAGCCAATTGAGATAAAGGATGTCACAGGGGCTAACGTAGGCTATGTGAAACGCGAGTATAAGAATACATATGAAAAAATTAAAAATCTGCTATCTTTTTTAGAAACTAGAAATCTCGTTGGTGAGTTCGATGGCTGTTTATTGGAAATAAAAGAACAATCTTTTAGGTCTAATCTATTTAAGTTGAAATGGGATGTTTATCTATCTGATCATGAATCAAACAATAGAATGCTTTTTTTATTAGAAGACAATACGAAAGTTTCTACAGATCGTTCGTTTCTATATCATAAAAATAACAATCACTATCTTTTTCAAAAAGATTTTCTTAGTCGCACTTGTTTGATTTATTGTAACGATAACAATCAACCATTTGCAGAAATAAAAATAGAAAAATTACTACCAGCAGCAGTAAAGATAACCATCCATGAGAAAGATTTATCAGTTGTTGAGATTTTAGGAATTTTCTATCTGTTAAACTTGGTTTATTAATGAAGGTATTCTGATGTGAACGATCAGCACAACTACCCTAGTTGCGATAAATCTTTCTTTATGAAATTATTAAAGGAAGTAGGAAGCGCGGGGACGGTTCTGCTGCTTCCTCTTGATTGGCGAGAAAGCAGCAGAACCGTCCCCATGCTTCATTAGAAGGAGGTATTTTAGTTGAGTATTCGTTTTGAAGTGAGAAGACAGACAAGTGTATCAAAGCAAAAAGCTTATCATGGTTTAATTGATCTTAATTCTGCTAGGACCTGGATGCAAGGGTTTGTGGGCATAGAAAGATTAGATGAAGGTCCTATGAAAGTAGGAAGTGAGTGGATGGAAACTAGAAAGATGTTTGGAAAAGAGGCTTCTGAACATTTTGAAGTAGTTGAACTTATTGAACCCGATAAAATTGTTCTACGCTGCGATGGAACGAAAGGAACAACTGGCAAAGGTGAATTTGTGTTTAGCTACATACTTGCAACTTCAAATGATCATACAGAGATTACCTTAAACGGTGAAATCAACGGACTTACTGGTTTTTCAAAGTTACTCGGAAAATTGATGGCAGGAACTTTTAAAAAAGCTTGCGCCAAAGATATGGATGCGCTAATAAGGTATTTGGAAAAATAAAGCACAGGGACGGTTCTGCTGCTTCCTCTTGATTAGAGAGGAAGCACGAGAACCGTCCCTGTGCTTCTTCATGATAAAAAAGTATAGGTAATATTAAAAGAGTGCTACTTGTTAGCGCTTACACCTCTCTATTGGCGTAATATAATCATCTTGTAAGTGAAATGTGTCATAAAAGAAGGGGGATTTGTTTAATGAAGAAAGCTTGGAAATTATTTACTTTATTACTTGTTTCAACATTGTTTATTGGAATGCTTGCGGCTTGTAACAGTAACACTGGTGTAGGTGGAGACGGAAGCGGAGTAAGTATTGGTATCGTTTTACCTACAAAAGATGAGCCGAGATGGGTTCAGGACGAACAGAGGTTTAAAGATGCTTTAGCAAATTCTAATTACACAACAGAAATTTTGTTCAGCCAGGGTTCTTCTGCGAGAGAAAAAGAAAATGTTGAGGCGTTAATTAGTAAAGGGATTAAAGTTCTTATTATTGCGCCACATGATGGTGCAGCAGCAGGGTCAGCTGTAGAGGCTGCGAAAAAAGAAGGCATCACAGTGATTTCTTACGACCGCTTAATTACTGAAACAGATGCGGTTGATTATTACGTAACATTCGATAGTATCGCAGTAGGTGCTGCTCAAGGCCAATATTTAATTGATAATGCCCAAGGTACGAATGTTCCATTATACTTGTATGCTGGTGCTTCTTCTGATAACAATGCATTCTTATTTTTCGAGGGAGCTTGGAGTGTCCTTCAACCTAAGATTGCTGATGGTACATTTGTAATCGCTAACTCAAGTGAAGCAGTTGCAATGCAAGGTAAAGCAGTGCTAACTCGTGATGAGATGGGGAAAATTCTTGGTCAGGTAACAACGAGCTGGGATCCAAACGAAGCGAAAAATAAAGCACAAACACATTTGACTGCTGCTAGTTCAGCGTTAAAAGGTGATGTTGCTATACTTGCACCGAACGATGGAACAGCTCGTTCAATTGCTGATGTATTTGCTACTGATGGTGAAGTGACCAGTTTTCTTGTAACAGGGCAAGATGCAGAAAAGGCTTCTATTCAATATGTGATCGATGGAAAACAATCCATGACAGTTTTTAAGGATGTACGTACTCTTGTTAAGGATGCAATGGGAATGGCTGTTGATATTTTAGATGACAAAACACCAGGAACTACTGGATCTTACAATAATGGGAAAATTGATGTAAAAGCAAAACAAACGGATGTTATTGTTGTCGAACAAGGAAATGTGAAAACTGAACTAATTGATTCTGATTATTATCAAGCCAACGATTTTACGGGCTTATAAAAAAAGTTGAACCGCGAAATAGTGGTAGATTCGTTCTATCACTATTTCCCACTTATAACCGCTGTTTTTTGTTTGGGGGGATAATGATGAGCGAATATATATTGGAAATGCACAAAATATCAAAAGAATTTACTGGGGTCAAAGCTCTTAGCAATGTTAACTTCAAAGTGAAAAAAGGTGAAATTCACTGCTTAGTAGGTGAGAACGGAGCAGGAAAGTCTACTTTAATGAAAGTTCTTAGTGGTGTTTATCCCTTTGGAACCTATGAAGGGGATATTGTATTTGAGGGCAATGTTCAACAGTTCCATAAAATCAATGACAGCGTAAAAACTGGAATTGCAATCATTTATCAAGAGCTGGCTTTGTTCCCGGACCTTACAGTCTATGAAAATATTTTTGCTGGCAACGAAATAAAAAAGGGTGGAGTCATCGATTGGAATAGAACAATTGTTGAAGCCACAAATATGCTCAAAAAGGTAAAGCTGGACGTTAATCCTGAAACGCTGGTGAGGGATTTAGGAGTAGGGAAAAGACAATTGATTGAAATTGCCAAAGCCTTAAGTAAAGATGTAAAGTTGTTAATTTTAGACGAACCGACGGCTGCTTTAAATGAGGATGATAGTGAAAATTTATTAAAACTTCTTGGTGATTTAAAAAATCAAGGGATTACATCAATCATGATCTCACACAAATTGAAAGAAGTTATTTCAATTGCTGATAGTGCGACGGTTCTCCGCGATGGTCAAACGATTTGTACTCTTGACTCTTCAAAGGGTGAAATAACAGAAAGCACCATTATTAAAAATATGGTTGGTCGTGAAATTGATGATATCTATCCAAAAAGAGAAAACAAAACCTTTGGAGAAAAGGTTCTTGAGATAAATAATTGGTCGGCCTATGATCCTAATCAGGGACGACAAGTCATAAAAGATGCAAATCTTTACGTAAGAAAAGGTGAAATTATTGGTTTAGCGGGCCTAATGGGAGCTGGACGGACAGAGCTTGCATTGAGTATTTTTGGTAATGCCAAGTCCTATAAAATCAAGGGCGATTTAATTGTAGATGGTGAATTACAGATATTTAAGCATCCAAGTGATGCTATAAAATCTGGGATTGCCTATGTTACTGAGGATCGAAAGGGTGACGGCTTGTTTTTAACTCAGGATATTAAAACGAATATATCCGCAGCTAATCTAAAGGGAATTTCTAAAAACGGGGTGCTTAACCAAAACGAGGAAATTAAAATATCAGCTGAATATAAAAACTCACTAACTATTAAAGCATCTTCTTTGGAACAAGTAGTTGGCAATTTAAGTGGAGGTAACCAACAAAAGGTTTCATTGGGAAAATGGCTTTATGTCGGCCCGAAACTTCTGATTTTAGATGAACCTACCAGGGGCATTGATGTCGGGGCAAAATTTGAAATTTATAGTGTGATGAACAAGTTGATCGAACAAGGCTTAAGTATTATTATGATTTCCTCAGAGCTCGGCGAAGTGCTAGGGATGAGCGACCGTGTCTATGTAATGGCTCAAGGAGAAATTAAAGGTGAGCTGCAAATTGAAGACGCAGACCAAGAAAAAATCATGCAGCTTGCGACGCAATAGGAGGTTAAACCAATGAATTTATTTACCGAGGCAAAAACGATCATTAGTGAAAATATTCGTGAGTATGGAATGTATATTGCGTTAATTTTTATTATCCTAATCTTTTCAATCATGACAGATGGACTTTTCATCTCTTCACGGAATATTAGCAATCTACTAGATTCGGCAGGGTATATTGCTGTATTGGCGGTAGGTGTCATGCTTGTCATCGTTATTCGACATATTGATTTATCGATCGGCTTTTTAGCTGGCTTCCTAGGTGCGATTGCCGCAATCTTGCTAATGCGAGTGGGATTACCGGTAACTATGGTCATTCCTATTATTCTTCTTTTAGGAATAGTAGCTGGATTGATTACTGGTTTTTTAGTAGCGAAAGTCGGGATCCCTGCTTTTGTCGCTACATTAGCTGGGTGGTTAATTTATCGCGGTGCACTTCTTCAGGTAACAGAGAAGAGCGGAACAATCAGTGTGCAAAACGATAGCTTTAATGCAATTGGGAACGGATTTATTCCGTCTATCATGCAAGTTGGTGGCCTTCACTTACTTTCACTAATTCTAGGTGGGTTGGGTATCGTATTTTATATTTATAGTGCGGTAGCGAATCGGAGAAACAAAATCAAGTATAGCTTTGACGTCGTTTCTAAACAAATTTTTGTTCTACAATTAGTTTTTGTTTCGTCTATCATTGCCTATATTACTTGGATTTTGGCAGGATATAATGGTTTTTCCTGGACGGTCATGATTATGCTGCTAGTTGTTCTTGTCTACCACTTCATCACAACTAAGACTGTTTTAGGCAGACATATTTATGCAGTTGGCAGTAACCCAGAAGCTGCACACCTTAGTGGTATAAATGTTAGTAAAATTACGTTTATCGTATTTGGTTCGATGGGTCTCCTTTCCGCTTTGTCTGGTATTCTATTCACCGCTCGTTTACAATCAGCTACAACAACTGCTGGTACATTATTTGAGCTTGACGCAATCGCCGCGGCCTACGTAGGTGGGGTATCCGCAGCAGGTGGTGTAGGTAAAGTGACTGGAGCAATTATCGGGGCAATTGTTATGGCTTCGCTCACAAGTGGGATGAATTTGCTTGGTGTAGGGATTTCCTATCAATATATCATTAAAGGTGGCGTCTTGGCGCTCGCAGTTATTTTTGATGTAATGACAAGAAGAAAAAGATAGTTATAAATTGGAGGAACTTACCCTAGTTCCTCCAATTTATTTACGACCAAGTAGTGAAAAGGATTGATCATTTTAAGACAGGTGCTATGATAATAGTAGATTAGAAGAGGTGCTAGAGTGACCTTTTTTGTACACTGTCTTGAAATACATTTTTTCTAATAACGGGAACAAATATCTGTTTATGGCCGAATTTATGTTAACAGCCACAATATATACGAAAAGAGACTTTAAATTATACAGCTAGGTGAAGGGAGTGTTATGTTTGCGTGGTATAGGCATTTTGATGTTAACTGCTATTTTTTTTAGTCTTTGCTATCTTACATTTGTTTCTGCCGATAAAGTATTTCGCAATGATTGGCAACTTCCGACCGCGATTGAACAAAGTCAATTTCAATATCGGTTAGTACTAATTACTCGTGATATGGAGACCCCTTTTTGGAACAAAGTAGGCAAAGGTGCCATGGAGGAAGCCGGGAGGTTGGGGGCAAGCCTCGAGATATGGGGTAGCTATGATGGTAACCAAGAAGATTTCTTAAAAAAAATAGATATTGCTCTTCATTCAAAGGTCGACGGTATTATTGTTCAAGGACTAGATACGGAAGAGTTTAAGTCATTGACGAAGGTGAAGGCCTCCTCTTATGGGATACCGATTATCACCGTAGCTAACGATGTTCCAATTGAGGAGAGTCTCAGGAGAACCTATGTTGGTTCTAATCAATATAGGGCAGGTAAGTTGATTGCTAAGCAGTTACTTGACGATATGGGTGATGTTGGAACGGTTGTTCTCATGTATAACAATGGAAAAGAATATTTTCAGATGCAACGGCTACAAGGAATTGAAAGCATTCTTCATCTCTATCCGAATATTCAAATTGTCTACGGGGAAACCGAAGCAACGCGGGAGGAGATTATTTCTAACACAAAGGAGATCCTCAATAAAAATCCTGAGGTAGATGCTTTTATCGCCGTAGATGCCAATATTACAGGTACAATGATCCAAGAAATTAATAAGCGTTTTCAGGTGGAACCGTATTATATTTACACGTTAGATGATGGTCCAGATTCTTTGTCGCTACTTACTGAAGGAAAATTAGACGGTTTACTTCAGCAATCTCCAAAATGATGGGAGAAATAAGTGTCAAGCTGATTATTGATTGGCTTAATGGCGACGCAGTTCCTCTAGATTTTAATGGCTACTATACCGACATTTTTATAGTAAAGGCGAATGACGTGGAATGAACAGAATACAAAAAAGATCTTACTTTTAACCACTATTGTTGTTGTCACTATGTCATCTATTTGGATAGCCCTTACATTTTACAATCAAAAAACCTTAAATCAATATAATGAAATTTTACAACGGTATTTAAATATGAACGAGGTAACGAGCGCAAGTCAGTTAGTCATTGCAAATCTTAACAACTACATGCTTAATCCTACAGAAACTACGTTGGAGCAGCTTGATCGTAGTAAAGAGAAAATTGAAAAGGCCAAAAAAGAGATCATGCCTTTAAGGAATGAAGAAAATGATTTTGCGGTCACAAACTATATTAACTTGATTGATAGCTTTATTGAAACCACAGACCGGTTTATTTTGTTTTACTCAGAGAATGATACAGAAGCGTCGGCAAAGGAATTTTCGGAAGCAACACGAATATCGACCTATATTTCTGAGATGACCTTAACATTGTTGGACAAGGAATTAAAGACGTATGATCGGTTTTATCGGGGGATCATCGAGCAATCTAAGGAACTGATTAAACTAGGTATTTGGGTGCTAATGCTAATCACCTTCATCCTTCTTCTGATTGCCTATCGGATTTCCTTAAGTATTACTAGGCCTGTGGAGAAGTTAACAAAGGCAGCAAATGAGTTCTCTAAGGGGAATTTCGAGAATCAAATTAAGGTTGAGACCAATGATGAAATCGCCTTTCTTGCGAAGACCTTTGACCGGATGCGAATAAATATAAATAACTTGATTTTGGAAATAAAAAGCAAAGCACAGCTTGAGCATGAACTACAGCAAAACAAATTACTTCTTCAGGAAAGCCAGTTTCGTAGTCTTCAAAGTCAGATAAATCCGCATTTTTTATTTAATACACTTAATACTATTTCTAAAAAAGCTTACTTGGAAGGATCTAATGAAACAGGCGATTTGCTTGTTAGTGTAGCAGGTTTGTTGCGTTACAACTTAAAACGATTAGATAGATCGGTGACATTACAAGATGAAGTGAATGTTCTCAAACAATATATGGACATTCAGAAAGCGAGATTTACTGATCGATTACGATTGTATTTGGAAATAGATAAATCATGCTTGGATGTAGAGGTTCCTTCTCTTACATTACAACCAATTATCGAGAATGCTGTCATTCATGCTGTTGAACCATCAGAGGATGGTGGGGACATCTGGTTCCGGATCATCGATGGCAAGGAGACAGTCATCGTAGAAATTGCGGATAATGGTAAGGGAATGGACGAATGGAAGATTAAACAAATTTTAGAAGAAAGTCCTATTCAAAGTGAAGGGCACTCTACTGGTATTGGTTTTAGTAACGTGGTTAAACGTCTGCGTCTATTTTATGGGGTAGAAGACGTGATTACCATTGACAGTGTTCCGGGGCAAGGAACAAAAGTGACCTTAAAAATACAAAAGCAAAGGAGACGGAATGTATGTTAAGCTCCTCATTGTGGATGATGAACAGATTGAAAGAGAAGGAATGGAAGCGATCTTACAGAAAGCCTTTGCGAATGTAGAGATAAAGCAGGCGAAAAACGGAAGATTAGCTGTTGAAATGGCTGGAGAATTTCAACCTGACCTAATTTTAATGGACATTAAGATGCCAGGGATGACAGGTCTTGAGGCAATACAGTTGATTAGGGAACAATTTACACAAATTAAATTTATTATGGTTACAGCATTTGATACCTTCGAATTCGCAAGGCAAGCGATTAAGCTCGGTGTAAAGGACTATTTGCTTAAACCGAGTAAAGCGACGGAGATTGTTGATACGGTTGGGAGAGTACTAAAGGAAATTGAAGCAGAACAGCATGCATTTGTTTTACAAAATGTTCAACAAAATGCATTGAAGAAAACCTTAAGTGTCGTTGAAACCGATGTGGTGACACAGCTTTTGTTCGATCATGTCCATGAAATTCATCTTGATATGCTCGTTGAAATGTTAGAAATACCAATGACCAAAGAAATGTTTGTGATCATTGTTTTGCTTCCTACAGGGTCAGAAAAAAATTATCGTGAAATCAAAAATATCGTCAGGGATACTAGGACTGGGTGGGTAGGTCCGATGTATGGAAACCAACTACCAATCATTGTCTTTCGCGATTTCAAAAAATCGTTTCGCTCGCAAGCTATCAATCTCGCACGTCAAATTCTGTCTTCTGCTAAATTCGACATTGGGGCAGAAGGTTTTATCGGAATTGGAAGCGTTTGCTCTGCCTTAGATCAACTTAAACAATCTTATCAAGACGCCCTAATAGCCACGATGGACACAACGATGTCTAGTAGGTATCGGTTTTATTCAGATATAGCGCTTCAGGATGAATTGTATAATGAATATTTTGTTAAGCACCGTCAAAAGGAGTTTTCAGATCATATTCGGATTGGCCATTGGAACCAAGTTCGTTTGGACGTAATAAATTTAATTCAATATAGTGAAAGTGAGGGCAAAGATCTTGTTCAAACGCAACAACAGGTGCTTGAAGCCCTATGGATTGCTTCTAGAGTCTTAAACGAATTAGGTATAGAAATCGAAATTCCTCTCTATTTTTCCAAGGTGAACGATTACAGACAGCTACGTTTTGAGGCGGGCAAACTTTTGGACCAGATGATAAAAGCCTACTTAGATCATTACGATCGAATAGAAGCTGATACGATACATCAAATAAAACAATATATTTTTGACCATTCCAATCAGGAAATTTCCTTAGAAGCTTTAGGGAGAAAAGTTGGGCTTAGTCCGATTTACATTAGTAAAATGTTTAAAGAAAAACTTGGGATCAATTATATTGATTTTTTAACCGAGTGTAGGATTGAAAAGGCAAAGCGGCTCATGAGTGATCCTCAAAAAAGTATTAAAGAAATCACCTTTGAAGTGGGTTATCATGAACCAAACTATTTTAGTAAAGTGTTCAAAAAAATGTGTCATGTGTCACCAAAAGAATACCGCAAGACGCTGCTAGGAAAAAAAGACGAATGGGTAACGAGAGACCTGAAAAAATAGGAGGAAAACCAATGGAGTGGAGGATTACCTGCTTTTTATTAGCTGTGTTTACACTGTCACTTCTAGTTACTACAGCCTGCGAGCGTAAGAGCGAGCCTATTGGAAAACATGAAAACTCTGAAACTCTAGAATCTTTGGAAGTCGAAGAAGCTCACGATTCCAAAATCAAGATTGGATTTTCAATGGATACATTAGAAGAAGAACGATGGCTCAAGGATCGTGATATGTTCAAGCAGGCTGTGGAATCTCTAGGTGCCGAAGTGGTAATCATGACTGCCAATGGAGATGCTGCTAGGCAAGTGCACCAAGCTGAGACATTAATCAGCGAAGGGATTGATCTACTTGTTGTAGTGCCAAACAATGCTGAAGCAGCTGCTGCTATCGCCAATAAAGCGCAATTGTCAGGGATTAAAGTTATTTCCTACGATCGTTTAGTTAAAAACGCAAATATTGATCTATATATATCGTTCGATAATGAACTTGTTGGAGAAATGCAAGCAAGGGCGATTACACAATTGGTCCCAAAAGGTAAGTATGTCTATATCGGAGGTGCCTCGACTGACAATAACGCGCACTTATTTAGAAAAGGAGTATTTAATGTTCTAAAGCCTTTTATTGATAGAGGGGACATTACAGTTGTTTATGATCAGTGGACAATAGACTGGTTGCCTTCTTATGCGTATGCAAACATGGAAGCCGCATTACTCGCCAACAATAATCAAATTGATGCAGTTATTGCTGCCAATGATGCAACGGCTGGTGGTGTCATTGAAGCACTTGCCGCTTTAGGTTTAGCAGGGAAAATACCGGTTGCTGGACAGGACGCAGACCTTGCAGCTGCTAAACGTATCGTAGAAGGGACTCAAACGATGACCGTCTACAAGCCTATCGGAAGATTAACGGAGGTTGCAGCAAAGCTTGCGGTCCAACTTGCCAAAGGTGAAACCATTGAGGAAGCAAGAAAAATCAATAACGGAAAAATAGAAGTTCCTTCTGTTCTGCTCACACCAATTCCAGTAGATAAGTTTAATATTGACGAAACAATCATTTCAGATGGCTTCCATTCCCGCGAGGACGTCTATAACTAGAAAGCATGGGGACGGTTCTGGTGCTTCCTAATAGGAAGCACCAGAACCGTTTCTTTGCTTCATTTCAAGATACCTAGTATTATGAAATTGGAAGAAACAGCAAGATACTAGATTTTTATGGAGTAGTTCTAATGTGCAGTGAAGAATTTCGATGCTAACTAATAGGAGGAATTTAGTTTTATGAATATTCTTATAGGGGTTAGTGCTGTGATATGTGTCTTTGCACTTGTCGCAACCATACTTATTGGAATCAAGCCAAATGATAATAATTATGAAAAAACAACGAAAAAACGGCTGACAAGACTTACTTGGATTTATATTATTACTTTTGTTCCAGCATTCATTTTTGTCTTTTACTACTTTAGCAAACTTTAAAATCAAAGGGACGGTCTCATGCTTCCTTCGTAGTTGAAATGGAAGCATGAGAACCGTCTCTAAGCTTCTTTCGTGTACTATTTCTTGTGTAATTTTAATAGAATAGTAAGCAAAGAACTAGTGATTTTACAGTGAAGGTGAGGGATAAAATGGACGACAATCTAATTTTTGATCACTTTGGAGAAGTTGAAGCGTGGGTTATAAACGGCAAAAGTTACTTTTGGAACGGTGGGTTTCATGTACCAATTCACGAACTTAGAAAGTTGTCTGTTGATCAACTTCCATTAAATGAAAAAATCCAACCAATTGAAAAAGAAGTAGAAGACTATATCATTCCTTCATATCCAGACCTTTACTTAATCCGAACAGCCCAAGGGATTGTAGTAAACGTAGAGAGTGTTTTTTACTCAGAGTTTTGGACTCACCCAGGTGTACCAATGCAGCTCTTTATAGACTGTTTGGTCGAGGAAATCCGCAGTAATAAAGAATTCGTGTTAAATGACCTTCATAATGAGGATTTTGACATTGTAGTGATTGAATACGAGACAAAGCTCATTGATGTCCAAAGTATTCACGAGGCCATTAATTCGGCTGTTCATTCAATGAAGTCACTTGAAAAACGAGTCAATTGGAGACTTGAGGAAAAATTGGGATAGAACGCCGGGACGGTTCTCCTGCTTCTTAAATAAGGAAGCAGGAGAACCGTCCCGCTGTTTTTAAAATTATTTAAAAAATTATTGTAACGAAATATGAACTCGTGGTACTACATAGATGAAACCAAATAAATTTGTATGTTTGTGATCACAGACAAAAGGGAGGGGCAGGACATGGAGTTGGAACAATTGTATAAAGACATTCAACCGAATATCTTTGCCTTTTTCTATGTAAAAACATTAAATAAAGAGGTTTCGGAGGACTTAACGCAGGAAGTATTTTACCAAGCACTCAAAAATTACGGTACATTTAGTGGACATTCTAACGTAAAAACCTGGGTTTTTGCTATTGCCAAAAATGTTCTAAAAAAACACTATCGGTCCAAAGATATCGCAATGAGCTATCGGTACGGCTCCAGGATCAATCTATGACTATTGAATCGACTGAAGATAGTTTCCTAAAAAAAGAGGAGAAGCTCCAACTCATTCTTCTCATCCAGGAGCTAGATGAAATCACGAAGGAGATCGTTACCTTACGAGTGTACGGAGAGCTCTCATTTAAGGAAATTGGAGAGTTGGTAGAAAAAACAGAAAACTATGCTCGAATAACGTTTCATCGGGCAAAGCTGAAAATGCAAAAGGAGTTGAGTAGTGATGAAGGCTAAAACCCTCAAGCATATTATTGAAGACTTGCTCCCTCTTTACGAGGAAGGCTTGCTTAGTGAAGAAACAACAGCCTGGCTAGAAGAGCAGGCGAGAACGAATGATGAATATGCAAAGCTTTTACAATTGTCAGCTCAATCCCTACCCAAGGGAGAGATCGAATCACCAGTAGACTCAAAAAAATGTTTCAACAAATTAACCGAAAGTTGTCTTTGTATCAAATTATTTTTGTAGCACTCTCGTTTTTATTAGCTATTAACGCTTCGATACTAAATGAGAGTTTCGGATTTATTTTATGGTATGCCGTGTTAGGCTGTGTGACGTTTCTTTTTTACAAAGATCTAAAAATTGTTTTTTACATTGCATTTTGCCTATTTTCCTTTGGTCAATTGGTAGCAACGCAATTGACTATTCTAATGGACATATTATTCCAGGAACGACATTTTTAGAGTTTTTTACAAGTAGTGTCCTTGGTTCAGCTTTGGTATCGATCATCCATTTCTTGTTTGCGATTATCGGTAGTGTGATTGCATGGCTTATTTTAAAGTTAAAGGAAGGGAAATGAGATCTATGTGGAAAAAAATTATATTGTGGGCTTCCCTAGTGATCCTTGTTAGTTTTGTATTATTTGTATACAACGAATTTAATGGTAATCCAGTTAGTAAATATCGTTCCGAGAAAGCATTACAGAGCTATTTAACATCGATGTACTCAGACAATGATTATAGAATCCACGAAGGATTTTATGACTTTAAATTTAAAGAATATTATTTTAAGGTAACAGAAATCGGCAGTGGTACAGTAGTGGCTGAGGAAGTTGGTCCAGAAACGAAAACCCCTACGGTTCAGGACTATAGCTTTACCGTTCATGGGTTCGTCTCGCCAAAGGTACGGATCGATGGAATCAGGGTTTCTCGGTTAGACCACCCTTTGATGGAGCGTTTAGGGAAAGAGGCTGGTAAGGACATCTATCAAGAGCTTCAACAGACCGTGGGATCACTTCATAAAGTAGAAGTGACTCTCGAAGCATTAAAAGAGCAGTTCGACGCTAATGTAAGCTGGGATCGAACGTTACCGCTAGATCGACCGTATCATATTTTTATCGTCTTGGATGCCAGCGATTTTAGCGCTGATGATGTATATGAGGCAGCGACGGAAATTCAAAGTGAGTTAGATGAACTTGGATATAAATATGAGAGAGTAACGATCAATGCCAATATCATCAGCGAAGCAGCCGTGAAGGATGGGGCTGAAAATGGTTATGTTAAATATGGGATTGGATTTGATAAAGGGGAACGAATGAATAGAAAAGACGTGAAAGAGTTTTAGCACTATAGGGGACGGTTCTCGTGTTTCATCTGTCTGATGGACAGGAAGCAGGAGAACCGTCCCCACGCTTCTTTTCAATAGTGCTAGCAAGTGCTAGCACTTTGATATCATACCTCTTCATCAAGCGAGCATTAGTGATTTAGGTAAGGGGAGGAAGTATTGTGGACTATTTTATGGGGGATCTTTATATGGTGCGTTAAAGCTTTAACGCGCCGGGGGTCAGACCCCCCTAACATACCTCCCCATCATTGTGTCGAAATGATGAAATGTATGGGCTTGAACTTTAAAATGCTAGGAAGTTCCTATATGATAAATTTATAGACAGAAATAACGAAGCATAAGTTGGAGGGTTATCTATGAGTTGTGGATGTTCAAGTTTAGAGGATGGCATGGCGATTGTTGATCATGTGAGAAGTAAAGGGAAAGAAAATCAACCACCCAAAAAGGCGCTCGAAATACCTTGTACATGTGGTGAAGTATTTACGTTAGAAAAAGTGATTATGAATTGTCCTACATGTGGAATGACTTACGGAGTGACACCATGTGGTTCAGATGACCTAAAGAAAGTATTGCCAGCTGGGATAAACTACGCGTAGGGAATAAATTGCATAAAAAGCGTATCTTTCATTTTTGAAGGGTACGTTTTTTTATGGATTTTTTGAAATTTTAATCCCGATAGAAAAAAACAATAAAAAAAGCGTCACCTTCATGTTTATACTCTTGAAGGAACCGCTTTTTATGTTTTGTATCATGCTTTCTTATTTTTTCTAGTTTTGTTTTCGTTTTTCTTTCATGGGTACTAAAATCGACTGTTGTACCTCGCGAACTTGTCACATCACGCTTTTTATTCCGTAATTGATGCTCTCGCTGTTTTCTTGCTTTTGTTTTAGCCATGTAAAATCACTCCTTTACATACAGTGTACTATATTTTGGAAATACTGTCTTCTCAAAGATTGTAGCTACTAATATAGCTAGTAAGGACCAGATACTCCGAGACATCTTTTCTACATAATTGTCTACGCAGAAATGGATAAATTTTTCTAAAAAGCTGTTTTCGCATAGATTGTTGTTTTTCAATTATGTAGAAAGGGCATTGCATCAAGTTTGTCTGGCATCTTTTCTAACTTATTTATTATCTCGGGTAAATAAGGTAAATGTTCTGATGTACCATATAAGTTTGGAAATAGCAACAAAGTTTACGATAAGAGCCTTATGAAAAGAAAAACGCCAAAAGAGGCGTTTGTTTTATAAGATAAGAATTTTTAATTATCTTAGGTGATGCCTAGCGCAAGCAGCCTAGCCCCTCGAGGTCAAATAACCTTCCAACCCAAAGTGAAAAAAAGAGCCACTTTTGGTTGGAAGAACATTTGCTTGTCGGGGCTAAACGAGGCGTTTGCGCTTTTCTTATTGATTGTTATCTTTGTTACGATTTACGTTTTTTACAGCATTTGCAGTTGCATCAACAGCATTCATAGCAGCGTCTTCAGTGACTTCTAAACCTCTGTGTACTGCATGGAATGCAGCTCCAGCGGTATTTTTAATTCCTTCTGCTACGTTATTTTCATTGTTGTTTTGATTTTTTTCGTTAGCCATAGTTTTCACCTCCTAAAACAGAGGTAGTGTTTGCATTTTTTTGAAAATATACCCCTTCCAAAAATTTTATGCGAAAATTTCGATATATAATGAAACTATTCAAACTAGAAACCGTAATTATAGTTAGAACAGCTTAAAGGAGCGTGGACAAAATGAATTATTTTAAAGTTTTTGTAATCGCTATACTAATGGTCAGTTTAATAATAAATGCTCGCTTATTAGTAAGAGTGAGTGATCTTGATAATCGCATCGATTCAATGTCATACTCTCAAATGGAAATCAGGAACAGAGTGGAAAATCAAACGAGTAGTATGCAATATGTATTAGAAGAATTTAAAAATGAGCAAAGCTGGATTAGCGGGATCCAAATGGAAGTAGATCCTTTTAACATAGCAAATGGAAAGACAACGCTGAATTTTAACTGGCAAATAAAAGAACTTTTTAATGACTCGGAGGTAGTGTTTCATTACAAGTATGGAAAAGATCAACAATTTCGTTCAGTTCCAGCGAATGAAGCGGGGAATGGTATATTTAAAGCAAATGTTTCTCTAGATATAGCGCTCGAGCCAGAGTGGTATACAGGATTTAGTATACCCGTTGGTAACGATTATTCAGAAGTCGAAGAGCGAGCGTATGAAGATAATTATTCAGAAAAAATGAATAAACACGAGTTTTCATACTATGTGACAGTTTCAAATGATAATTTGCTTCGGAGTAGCGAAATTCATTTTAGCAATTTTGCCCATCTGGGGACGGACTATTATGGCATTTTAGACCTTTTTGTTGATATTCATGACAAGGGATACCATATTTCGGTGATGAGGCCAGACTACTATACTGAGAATGGTGTTTATTTAGATGAGGTTTATGTAAAGAAATTTAAGAATGGCGTTCTGATAGATGAAGAGAAGTTAGTCTCAAATAGTAACGAAGCAAGGACGCAACCATATGAATTTCCACTTGTCTTTCAAAATCAAACGAAAAATGAACCATTTGAATTTTCAAGTTTAGTAATAAGAGTTGTTTATAATAATGGTCAAACCTTCGAAAAAGAAGTGCCTTTTAATTAATTGTACTTGCGGCTTGATACGTAAAAAACAGTTACTTGATGTAGCTGTTTTTTTAAAAGATAAGGACCTGAGCGCCCTCTGCCAACAGTGAATAAGTCAAACTCACTAATCTAACAATTAGGTGTATTTTTCCAAATAGTGGTGTCTATCTATAGAGAAACAGGTATAATTTAATTGAAATAGGAGGGATCAAACAAAATGAAAAAGTTTGCGATGATTGTTTTCCTTATTTGTGTAGCTCTTATCACTACCAGCTGTAACAGTACAAAAGTGTTTTATTACGGGTCGAATTTTGGTAACGAAATTAAAGCGACCTACACATATTTTACAGGAACTGAAAAAAAGAATATTGGGCTTAAAGAAGGCGATGTTTTAAGAATGGAGTATGAATCGGTGGTAAATGAAGGAACATTAACATTGAGTCTTTTGATCCAAACGATGAGGTAGTAACTGAATTTGAAGCAGATCAAACTGGCTCATTTGAGCTTGTTACAAAAACACCTGGGAGCTATCAGTTAATCATCATTGGCGATAGTACGAAAGGAAGCTTTCATTTTTCCTGGAAAATCGAGAAGTAGGTGAGAGAAATAGATAAAAATCATGTTGTAATTGTGACGGGTGCAAATTCAGGAATGGGAAAGGCAACATCATTGGCACTAGCTAAGACAGGAGCGACGGTCGTGATGCTTTGTCGGAGGAAGCTAGAGGGAGAGACAGCTGTTAGGGAAGTACGAACTATAAGTAAAAATATGTCTGTAGAGCTGATGCTATGTGACTTAGGTTCGCAAAAGAGCATTCGAGAGTTTTGTATAGAGTTTCAGAAAAAATATCACAGGCTCGACGTACTGGTGAATAACGCAGGTGTCATTCTTCCGGGCCGGCATGAAACGGTGGATGGATTTGAATTACAGTTCGGTGTAAATCACCTAGGGCATTTTTTGCTAACGAATCTTCTGCTTGAGCAGATTATTGCCAGTGCGCCGGCTAGAATTATTAATGTATCATCTGGGGCCCATAAAGCTGGAAAAATCCATTTTGACGACATTAATCTAAAGAAAAATTATCGTGTGTTTCGAGCATATGCTCAATCGAAGCTTGCAAATATTCTTTTTACATATGAATTAGCCCAAAGGCTAAAAGGTACAGACGTCACCGTAAATTGCCTACACCCAGGAGCCGTAGCCACAAATATGGGAATTAACAGGGAGACAGGGTTTGGAACATTGATTACGAGATTGCTAAAACCTTTCTTTCAAACCTCAGAACAAGGAGCCGAGACAGCCATCTATCTTGCGACATCAGCAGAAATAGAAGGCATAACTGGACAATATTACTATCGCAAAAAATCAATTCGATCCTCAAAAAGGTCCTATGACAACGCCCTGGCAAAGAAACTATGGGATGTTAGTGAGGAAATGACGGGGATGAAAAAGTAGGTGTCTGTGGCCATGTCGCAAGGCACCTATTTTTATGTTTGGTAAAGTGCTCACCGTTGTAGCATTTTCAGACGATCAATTATAAGCAGATCAAGATCTCTAAATTGTAAACCATCGTAAATATTCTTCTCAGAATTCCTAATTGTTTCATTTCCAATCTTCCAGTTCTTTGTTAAGCAAGCGCTGGCATGTTAAAGATTGGAAATAGCGGGGTACAACTGCGAATCACTCCTTTTTGTTATAGTTCAAGTCATAGTCGTGTAAAAATGATATACTAACTCTACAAATAGATTAAAAGGTGAACAGCGGATGAATCAGATAAACGTGAGAGTTTCGGTACGAAATTTAGTAGAGTTTGTGATGATGAGCGGTAGTATTGAAATGGGTGCTGGTGGTGCACATATTTTAGAAGAAGGCACAAAAACGCACCAGCGTTTACAACAAAATCGAGAAGACAATTACCAAAAGGAAGTAACGTTATCACAAGAGTTTGAACGAAATGGTTTTATTGTTACTGTTCATGGCAGATGTGACGGCATTATTAGAACTGAAAATGGGGTCACAATTGAGGAGATCAAATCAACATCTAGACCTCTAGTTACTATAAAGAAGAGGATCGACCGACGTACTGGGCTCAAGCGAAAGTGTATGCCTACATCTATGCCGCACAACATAACTTGGATCAGATCGATATCCATCTTGTTTATGCTAGTAGGCAAAACACAGATACTGTTACGTTTAAACAATCGTATACAAAAGAGGACTTAGATTTTTTTATTGAAGAACTTTTAGCGGATTACCTTAAATTTCAGGAAATTTTGTTCGACCAAAGAACCGCCCGCCAAGTAAGCATTCCGGCCTTATCCTTTCCTTTTTCTTCGTACCGTAACAGACAGCGTGATCTTGTGAAAGCAGTATACAAAACAATTTCTGAAAAAAAGCGCTTGTTTGCGAAGGCTTCTACTGGGATTGGGAAAACAATCTCAACCATTTTTCCGGCTGTAAAAGCTGTGGGGGAAGGGAAGGCAGAACGGATCCTCTATGTAACAGCAAAAACGATTACAAGACAAGTAGCTGAAGAGGCTTTTCAATTATTAAATACGAAGGGTCTAGTTTGGCGAACGGTGACAATCACTGCGAAGGAAAAAGTTTGCTTTCAAGATGAAGTCAACTGTTCTAAAGACCATTGTTCTTATTCAGACGGTTATTATGATCGATTAAAGGAAGGGTTAAAAGACATTTTAACGAAAGAACAAATCGTTGACCGACAAACCATCGAGTCCTATGCGAAAAAGCATTCACTCTGCCCATTTGAATTTTCATTAGATGTTGCGTTACATGCAGACGCAGTGATCTGTGATTATAATTACTTTTTTGATCCAAGAGTGAAAATGCAGCGTTGGAGCGAGCTCCATAAAGATACGGTGTTACTAATCGATGAAGCTCATAATTTAGTTGATCGGGCTAGAGCCATGTACTCTGCTTCGGTTGCGAAATCTAGCTTTTTAGAGGTAAGTAGGCTGGTAAAAGGAAAAAATCAGGAACTTTACCAACAGACAAAAAAAGTGAATGATCTGCTTTTGGAGTGGAAGAAGGAATTACTGGAGAAGAATCAATTCGATTTTCTCGAGTTACCAGAACATGTAGTTTCAGTCGTAGAGGACTTTTTAGATTTAGGTGATCGGTGGCTATCTACTTCGGGCAATCACCTCGAAGACTATTACGGAAGTGTGAAAGATCTTTTTTACGAGGCACAGGCTTTTTGTAGGGTGGCTAGTTTATATGATGATCATTTCCGCACGATGGTTACGGTTCAAAAAAGTGAAGTTCAAGTTAAGCTATTATGCTTAGATCCTTCTAGACTAATTCGTAGCGCGACAAAAAAGACGAAAGCGACGATCTTTTTTTCGGCTACGTTACATCCACTCGGATATTTTCAAACCGTGTTAGGTGGAGAAGATGTTGATTATTTTCAAGATATCCCTTCACCGTTTGATGAAAAAAACGTCGAGGTTTTAGTTAGTCCAATATCCACGAAGTATAACGACCGTCCTTCATCGGTTGAAAAAATTATTTCAGTCATAAAAGAGCAGCTACATCAGCGTACAGGTAATTTTCTTGTTTTTTTTCCGTCTTATGAATACTTATCACAAGTGCTTGCAGAGTATCAAGATGACGCTATGGATGCGAACGTTGAGTTGTTTGTTCAAGAACAAATGATGACGGAGGAAGAAAGGGAAGGATTTTTAGCTAAGTTCCAACCCTTATTAACAGGGGTGAGAATTGGTTTCGCCGTTTTAGGTGGTATTTTCGCTGAGGGAGTAGACCTACGCGGTGATCGGTTGAATGGTGTTTGTATTGTCGGAGTAGGTTTGCCTAGGATTTCAGATGAACAAGATATTATGAAGCAGTTCTATTCTTCGCAAGGCTACAATGGATTTGATTTTGCGTATGTTTATCCTGGTATGAATAAAGTTCAGCAGGCTGGTGGAAGGTTGATCCGTTCGGAAGAAGATGAAGGAGTGATCATCCTCATGGACGACCGCTATTTGTCACCAAAATATCGAAACCTATTACCAAGCGAGTGGCGTAATTTTAGAAGGATTTGAGAGAGGGGGGTCTGACCCCCAGTGCTTTAAAGCTTTAAAGGAGCGGGGGTCAGACCCCCAATAAAGAAGAGATGGTGCGTTATGAAATTTGAAATTGAAGGTAACATCATCGATTGTGATGTTCAATATGGAAAGAGAAAGAAGATTGCGATTCAAATCAGTTCGACGGGATTTATAACTGTGAAAGCGCCTAGAGAGACAAGTGAAGAAATGCTTAGAAGTGCTATTGAAAAGCAAGGGAAATGGATCCTAGACAAATTGCAGAAAATTAAGGATGCACGTGAAGCTCCAAAAACAAGGGAGTATCATGATCAAGGGAAGTTTTTGTATCTTGGTAAAGAGTACCTTCTTCATCAGTTAATTGATCATAGTGATTTGGGAGAAAAAGATCTAAAAAAAGCTCTTAAAAAATTCTATATTTCTAGCTGTAAGAAGATTGTCGGTGAACGGATCAAGATCTATCAAAAACAACTAGGAGTAAAGCCGAAATCTGTTGAAATCATAGAGTCGAAAGTCAAATGGGGCAGCTGTAGTTGGGATAAAAAAATAAGTATTAATTATCAATTAGCCATGGCGCCAATCGATGTAATAGATTATGTCATCATCCATGAACTATGTCATATTCTTCATATGAACCATGATCGCTCGTTTTGGAGGCGTGTGGGAAGTCTTGTTCCAGATTATAAAAAGAAGGAAGAATATTTAGCAAGACATGGGCAGTCTATGACGGTGTGATAATTAGCATAATTTAGGGAAAAGATTAAGGAACTAAACGCTACTAAGCTTTAGTTCTTTTTTTCTACACTTTTTAGTAAGCTTTTTTTGATACTAGCTTCAAAATGAGGCTTGGTAGATAAAATAGTAGGGAATGTTATCTTAGCCAACACAATCGAATAACAGTTCGTGAAATAAAAGTATTAATATCAGTGGTATTAAAATTAAGATCCGAAACCAAAAAAGAAATAGAATTAGTAGAATTCATGGGACAAACCAATAACAAAATTCAATTTGTTATTGGTTACTTATTTGTAATTTAAGAAAAATGTGGATTCTATTATTAAACATTGATGTTGATCTACAGGCAGTTGTTATGATGTGGCTTGCATTATCGCGGAGTCGACAAACAAGAAACTCTCTTATAGAAAATTATTTTACTATAAAACTATTTGTGATAAATGTCTTTAATAGATATAATAACTAGGTAACTTTTTTGTATTTTCACTTAAGGGAGTGAGATTTTGAATATATTAATTACAGGAGCATCCGGATTTTTAGGCTCTACACTAGCAAAACAATTACTTGAAGACAAACATAATGTCTATTTACTAGTCCGAAATAATAAGAAGTTAAACAATTTCATTAATATAAATCAAGATCATAAACAACGGATCACAATCCTTGAAGGCGAGTTAACAGAAGCGGAATTGGGTTTAAATTCTAAAATGTTAAATAGTTTAGTTGGAAAGATTGATGTCGTTTATCATACAGCTGCCTTTTTATCATTTGATGAAGGTAAAAGAGAACAAATTTTTCAAGTAAATGTTAACGGTACAAGAAATGTTCTTGAGGTAGCAGAAAAGATCGGTGTAAATAAATTCGTCCATGTAAGTACTGCCTATACCTTAGGGGTTCAAGAGAATGGACTCGAACAACTGTACCCGATAGATGGTACCTTTACTAATGATTATGAAGAAAGTAAATGTAAGGCTGAACACCTAGTTATGTCTTATCAAGATAAGTTCGCAGTCACTATTATGAGACCTGCTATTATTATCGGTGATTCGAAAACTGGAGAAGCGAGCACAACCTTTGGATTATATGGGATCCTTAGAGCTATTGAACTACTAAAGAAAAAAGTATAAAAGCTGGTCATCAAAACAAAACGTACCGATTATTAGTAAATAAGGATGCTGTTTCAAACCTTGTTCCAATAGATTACGTTGTAAAAGTACTCACTTTAGCTCTAAAATATGGTCAGAAAAGTACTGTATACAATATAACGAATCCAAATCCACCATCAAACGGGTTGGTTTTTGAAACTATCACGAAGAGTTTAGAGTTTCAGATGGTGAAGATCGCACCGTATAAACACTTGGATTTATTAACAGATGAAGAATTGATTTTCAACAAACCGCTTCAAGTATTCTCTCAATACCTAAATTGTTCTAAGTCATTTCAAGATGAAAATACAACCAGATTGTTGTTAGAAGGAAACGAAAGCTTATTAAACATGAATGCTGAAATGCTTTCAAGGATTATTACTGGGTTTTTAGAACGAAATATGATCAAGGTGTAGTTCTTTCCCACCGTGTGAAGAAATTATGCCCCGAGAATTTGGTGTTACAGGTTTAGAGGACCTATTTGTAAATCAACACTCAATACGAAAACTTTCTTATGAAAAAGGACCATTTACGTGGAAACTATCGCGTAATGAGTCCTTTTTTGTATACCTCATTGGGGTCTTACCCCCGAGGCTTTAAAGCTTTAAAGCGCTGGGGGTCAAAGCGCTGGGGGTCAGACCCCCAATCCGTTAAAGCTTTAAAGCGTCGATGGAACCTGAATATAGATCTGACTACGAAGATTCACTTTCATCAACATGAAAATAGTATAGTTTTCTTAGTAATCTATAGGAACACCTCAAATATTTTTGAATTATGTACTAGATGATTTATCGCTTAATTTTTTTGGATTTTTTTAAAGAAATATTATGAAACTACTCTAGCATCCGTCCAATTTACAATGAGAATATACTTTTGTCGTTTCAATTTCTCTTTAGCAGCATTTACTAGTAATAGTTCGATAGAAAGGGAATTGGAGGTTTTTATGAAAACGGACAAAAAGCTTTTTACTATTCTAGCAAAAAATCAGTCGAGTGCTATCCCAGTTGTCATTGTATTAAAAGATAGTGCGAGGTCATGTAAGGTTGAAGATTATTGCCGCCTTCATCCACATGACCAATTTGGTCATTCTTTATCTTCCATTAAAATGATCACGGGTAGATACTCAAAAGCAACAATACAAAGTTTACAACGCCATCAACAAGTTAAATTTATTTGTTATGATCACTCAGTGCAAGCACTATTAGACAAAGCGACTCCAGCCATTGGCGCGCACAATGTCCATCGACAACAAGGGATAACTGGGAAGGGTGTAGGGATAGCAGTTCTTGATACTGGTGTTTATCCTCATGTAGATCTAACAAGACCCACAAATCGAATTGTCGCCTTTAAGGATTTAATTAATAATAGGTTGCAACCTTATGATGATAATGGACATGGCACACATGTTGCAGGTTGTGCAGCAGGGAATGGTATTAGTTCAGGTGGGACTTATCTAGGACCGGCCCCTGACGCTAATATTATTGGTGTTAAAGTGTTAAATGACCAAGGGTCGGGGAGTATATCTACCGTTATAGCAGGTATAGATTGGGTTATTGAAAATCGTGACCGCTATCGAATTAGGATTATAAATTTGTCGCTCGGAACACGACCAACAACCTCTTATCGAAATGACCCTCTAACCCAAGCGTGTAGAAAAGCTTGGAGAAACGGTATCGTTGTTGTTGCGTCTGCAGGAAATACGGGTCCTAATGGATCGATTGTAACTCCAGGAATAGAACCATCCATTATCACGGTTGGTGCTTCGGATAATAATTCTAATGATATTAGTGACCATCGTTTAGCTAGTTTTAGTAGTCGGCCGCCTACGGTCGATACCTTAATAAAGCCTGATGTAATTGTACCCGGACAAAATATCACTAGTCTATTAGCACCAAATTCAACACTTTCCGATCGTGATTTACAGGCAAATAACTATTTGCAATTATCTGGTACATCAATGTCAGCTGGAATATGTTCGGGAGCAATTGCCCTCCTTAATGAAGCATACCCGTCCTTAAGTCCAGAAGTGATTAAAACATTGCTAAAAGAAACCTCCCGCTACTTTAACGGTAGCAATGCAGGATTACTACAAATTAATCAAGCTTTCGAGCTGGCAAGATTAAAGTTAAATGAGTGAGTACAGTTTGCTTGAGGGATCTGCCTTTTATTGGGGTCTGACCCCCGCCGCGCTAAAGCTTTAAAGCGCTGGGGGTCAGACCCCCTATTTTTCCTTTTTTTCTTCTAAAACCGATTGATCCGTTGTATGATAAATTTATTGTTATCGGCGGGGATTTAGATGCATTATGGATGGGTGGTTGTATGGCTTACATTTATTGCTGTACTTGTTGCTGCAGGGGTTCGATCGATTACTGGCGTCATTATGGTACCTCTCGAGCAGGAGTTTGAATGGAGTCGCTCGGCAGTTTCATTTGCATTTGCCATTAATCTAATTCTTTATGGATTTTCAGGTCCGTTTATTGCCGTGGGTATGAATCGTTTAGGAATTCGAAAAATGATGGCTTACGCTATGGGACTTTTGGTTATCGCGATGCTAATCAGCTTATTCATGACACAAATTTGGCAGTTACATATTATTTGGGGAGTTTTTATTGGAATTGGCTGCGGGGTATTTCTTACCGTTCTCTCAGCTCATGTGGCCAACAATTGGTTTGAGAAACGAAGAGGTTTTGTTCTGGGGTTACTGATGGCGAGCACCGCTGCAGGTCAAGTAATATTCCTACCCTTGCTTTCTTACTTAACAGAAACTTATACTTGGAGAATTGGGATGTCAGTTTTTATCGTATTAGGCATCGTGATGATTCCACTAATTCTTTTATGGATAAAAGATACACCTGCAGAAAAGGGACTGCTACCTTTTGGGGCGGTACAAAAAGAAGCAAAGCCCGCTTTAAATCAAAAAAATCCTATTGTGACAAGCTTTGAGGTTCTTTGGGTCGGGTTACGTTCTACACCTTTTTGGTTATTGTCGATTAGTTTTTTTATATGCGGTTTGTCAACAGTTGGATTAATTAGCACTCATTTTATTCCTGCCTCGGCTCACCATGGAATACCTGAGGTTCATGCTGCGAGCTTGCTGGCATTTATGGGGATCTTTAATATAATAGGAACGATGCTATCAGGATGGCTTTCCGATCGTTTCGATAATCGCTGGCTTTTATTCTGGTATTACGGCTTACGCGGACTGTCTTTGTTAATCTTGCCTTATGCCTTAGAGACCAATTCGTATGCGATGCTCATCGGTTTCGCTGTATTTTACGGATTAGATTGGATCGCCACTGTACCGCCAACGATTCGTTTGGCATCGGATTATTTCGGTAAAGACCGTGGGGTGATTATTTACGGATGGGTTTTTGCCGCTCATCAAGTAGGTGCTGGTGTGGCTGCATTTCTTGGAGGCTATTTCTATGAAGTATTTCATAGCTATACGCTTACATTTCTCTCAGCAGGGATCCTCTGTATCCTAGCGACTCTGTTTGTATTGAGGGTTAAGAAGATTGAAAAAATTGTTCCTACTACAGAAGAAAATGCAGGTTGACTATTGGTAAAAAGCTAGTGTCTACATTCGAAGTAATTCTATACTTTTTCAATTTGACTTAGAACTATGAAAACGAAAGGGGTTGTTAGAAGTGAGTAAACGAAAGGTTTTTCAGAAAAGCCACTACCAGTAGATGTGCAAGAATATCTTGAGGAACATGTAAACTTGAAAGTATGGGATAAGACTGTACCGATAACAAGAGAACAACTTTTTAAAGAACTAGAGGATGTAGAGGGTTTTATTACTAGTGGCGTTAAAGTTAATGAAGAGCTACTTAGGCAAGCTCCTAAGCTTCGAGTTGTTAGTACGATTTCAGTTGGATACAATCACTTCGATCTAGAGGCAATGAACACGTATGGTGTAATTGGTACACACACTCCATACGTGTTAGACGATACCGTCGCTGACCTAGTAATTAGTTTGATGCTTTCAGCAGCCAGACGCATTCCTGAATTGGACGCAATGACGAAGCGCGGTGACTGGAAAAAAGGGAATGCAGAACAATCGTTTGGTGTCGATGTCCACCATCAAAAATTAGGAATTATCGGTATGGGACGAATTGGTGAAAAAATTGCTCAGAGAGCGTTGTTTGGTTTCGACATGGAGGTTTCCTACTTTAATCGGAACCGCAAATATGAGGTTGAAAAAAAGTTAAATATAAAAGCTTTACCTATGGATGATTTGCTAAAGGAATCCGATTTTATCGTTTTATTGGTACCACTTACTAGTGAAACAAAACAATTAATTGGTGAAAGAGAATTTATACTAATGAAAAAGTCTGCGATTTTTATTAATGCATCAAGGGGACAAACAGTCGATGAACAAGCATTGATAAATGCTCTTAAAACAAATGAAATTCTTGCTGCAGGTTTAGATGTTTATGAACAAGAACCGATTGATCCGAATAACCCTTTGCTAAAGATGGAAAATGTCGTGACCCTTCCTCATATTGGGTCGGCAACATTGAAAACGAGAAATGCAATGGCGATGGTTGCAGCAAAAAATATCGTTGCGGCACTTTTAGGGGAAGGTTCTTTTTATCAAGTCAAGTAGTTAGACCGCAATGAAAGTTCACTTTCACCAATATGATGGAACAACCCCTATTAGATAATAGAAAGTGAACTTTCGAAGTCAAAACAATTTACAAGGTAGACCAAAGAAATCGGGAGGTGAGTTATGTCCAATATCATTTTTTCGGGGAAAGTTACCGACAAGATAGGTAATCAATTTTCTTATGAGAGACTTCGTGAAGTTTTTATGAGGGCTAGAGACATACATACCAAACTCGTATCAAGTAATAAAAAAATAGCCTATTTTTTTATTGATCCCTTACTTAATAGTTTTGAAGGAGCAAACCAATTTTATTTTGCTGTATTTGAATGTGAGAGAATTGATAAGATAAATACCTACAAAAGTGGTGCAAGTCCAGTCCAGGCGTTAGCAGATGCTAAAGAACTGATTGAATGTGGTTTATGCGATGCTGCCTTTATTTTCGGCTATGAGCCGTTACTTACAAATAGGCTGAAATACGGAAAAGAAGAGATAACAAAAGCGATGAGTATTTTTGAAAATCAAAGCATTATCAAATGTTATAACGAAATGGCGCGACTACTTTGTGTTGAATTGGGTATTTCTAAAGATCAGTTTGGTGAAATTGCTGATCAATTGTATATGAACTATTTAAGAACATTTGAACGTGAAGATAATTCAGTAGTTTTAAAAGATAGAGGAAGACGACTAGTCGATCATGGAGCGGATTTATTTAAGTTAACTGACTGCGCGAATCCGAATATTGATTTTGCAGGCGGAGTTATCCTGGCAAATGATAGCACAGCTAATCTTTTCCAAATTGCTAAAAACGAGAGAGTAAAAGTATCAGGAGTCAAATACTCAATGGTTGAAGGGGCACCTGAAAAAATAGGTGGGATTGTAGGGAAGCAGGGAAATCTATTTCCTCATCTGCGACATGCCTTTTTACAAGCGCAAAATCAGTCAAAAATTAATGTAGTAGAGCAATTAAGGAATAAGAATCTGTACTTAGACGTTTACACATGTTACCCACCAGTTCCAATCGGATTTTTAATGGCAACAGGAATGATTGATTCTATTGATCAGCTGCCGGATTTATTAGAACGACATGAAATTACTGTTTCAGGGGGGATGAATTTAGCCAGAGCCCCATGGAATAATCCTGCCTTAAATGGGGTTATCGATATGTATCATAAATTGAAAGAGGGTACTGTATCCTACGGCTTAATTCATGGTAACGGAGGTATTGGTGAAATACAAGGCGTAGTGATATTAGAGGTTATTTAAAAGAGTTCTATACTGAGGGGCGAGCGATCAACACTGATGAAAGTTCCCTTCCACCAATAAGTGATGCAATAACAGTTGAAGAAGTAGTTGGTATCGACGAAAGTGAACTTTCGAAGGGAAATCTATTTACAGGATAGAGTGCACTACTTTAAAGCTTTAACGCGGTGGGGGTCAGACCCCCAATAATAAGTCTTAAGAAATTTCAGAAAACTTATGGCATATATATTGATAATTCAAATTACTTTATGCTAATATAATATGAACTAGCAAACTATGAGTCTACTTTTTACATAAGGGACGTTTTTTGTCCAAGGTGGGACAAAAACGTTTTTAGGTAGAGACAGTCGAAGGTTAAAATGCCTGACTGATAGTTAGAAAAATAATTGGAGGGTGAAGAGATGCTAAATGTTACTGTTAATAACAATTCCCTCTTGCGGAATGATGTAAAAAAACTCGGAAATATTCTTGGTGAAATTCTCGTTCATCATGGTGGAGTTCCGCTTTTGGAAAAAGTCGAAGCCATTAGAGAGAAAACGAAAAACTTAAGAGAAAACTACAATGAGGAATTATATCAGAATTTAAAGGATGAAATTAGTAGTCTAAAGCCACCTGTACGCCAACAGGTGATCCGGGCGTTTTCGATATATTTTCACTTAGTCAATATTGCTGAACAAAATCACAGAATTCGTCGCCAACGGCAGTACCAGCTGCAAGATGAAGGTACGGTACAACCTGTTTCAATTGAAAGTGCAGTTGTTTCGTTAAAAGAAAATGAGTTCTCTGAAGATGCCATTCAACATGTGCTGAATGATTTATCACTTGAACTTATCATTACCGCACATCCGACAGAAGCAACAAAGCGGACGGTGCTAGAAACACAAAAACGAATTTCAACGTTGCTCCAACAATTTGATAACCCAATGGTAACTAAGAAACAAAGAAAAGATTTGGATGAAAGTTTATTTAATGAGGTTACAGCTCTTTGGCAAACAGATGAATTACGCGAAAGAAAGCCAACCGTTTTAGATGAGGTAAAAAACGGTCTGTATTATTTTGATCAAACATTATTTGAGGTTCTACCTGGCATTCATCAAGAATTAGAAAATCAACTACAAAGCTATTATCCTGAACATGATTGGAACGTACCGAACTTCCTTTCCTTTGGATCGTGGATTGGTGGAGACCGTGATGGAAACCCTAACGTCAATCCAGAGGTTACGTGGGAAACGTTAATCCTTCAAAGGAAATTAGTTTTAAAGAAATATAAAGCAGCGATTACGGACTTAATGAGACGTTTTAGCCAGTCGACAACTCGGGTATCGGTTAGTGCGGATTTCATTCATTCAGTTGACGAAGATGAAAAATTATACCTCGAACAAGGAGAAGTTTGGCCAATTGAAGCTGAAATCTATCGCCGAAAATTCGCGGTTATTTTAAAACGTTTACGAAACGTTGGACAATCTGAACATGGTTATCATGCGGCTGAGGAGTTGCTAGCCGATTTACGTAGTATTCTTGCAAGTGCCGAGAAACACCAACCTGCGAATAATAAGCTAAAATCTATTAGGAAACTGGTTCGCCAAGTTGAGTTATTTGGTTTTCATTTAGCTACTCTAGATATTAGGAACCATAGTGGTGAACACGAAGCAGCGGTAACTGAAATTTTAAAAGCTGTTAATATCACCGAAAACTATGCTGCTCTTGCTGAGGCTGAAAAAGTAGAAATCCTTGAAAAAATCCTGAACGAGCCAAGACCGCTTTTATTATCACAAGAAGACTATTCTAAAGAGACACAAGCAATCATAAATGTTTTTCAAATGATTAAAAAGGCTCATTCTGAATTCGGTAGCCGTTCAATTGAAGTTTACCTAATTAGTATGACACAATCAGCAAGTGATTTACTTGAGGTACTTGTGTTAGCAAAAGAGGCAGGTATCTATCGCTTGCATGCTGATGGCACCGTCGAAAGTCATTTACATGTTGCCCCATTACTTGAAACAGTCGATGATTTAATCGCAGGTCCTCGTATCATGAAAAAATTGTTTGAGATGGACGTTTATCGTAATCACATTCGTGAACGTGGAAACCATCAAGAAATCATGCTTGGTTACTCAGATGGCAGTAAAGATGGTGGAACGTTAACTGCCAATTGGGAACTTTTTAAAGCGCAAAAAGAAATTCACAATATGGCAAAGAACTTCGAGATCAGATTGAAATTTTTCCATGGTCGTGGAGGTTCATTAGGACGAGGGGGCGGCCCTCTAAATCGTAGTATTTTATCGCAACCAGCGGAAACGCTGGGGGATGGTGTAAAGATAACAGAGCAAGGTGAAGTGTTGTCGTCACGCTACTTACTTGAGGATATTGCTTATCGAAACTTAGAGCAGGCAGCATCAGCCTTACTAGAAGCTTCTGCAAATGCTTCGAAAAATTTACTTCAGGGATATGTACGAGAAAAAGCCTGGGAAGATGCGATGGAAGCGATCTCCAGACAATCATTATTAAAATATCAATCTCTAGTTTTTAAAGATCCAGATTTCTTAACGTACTTTAAGGAAGCTACACCTCTACGAGAATTAGGAGCCTTAAATATTGGTTCGAGACCAATGAGCCGTAAGGGAAGTGAGCGTTTTGAAGATCTTCGCGCGATACCATGGGTGTTCGCTTGGACACAGTCAAGACAGATGATTCCAGCTTGGTATGCAGCTGGTACAGGTTTACATTCTTTCGCAACACTTGGTGAGGAGAATTTGCAATTGCTTCAGAATATGTACGCGAAATGGCCGTTTTTTCAATCGACCATTAATAACTTGCAAATGGCTCTTTTGAAAGCTGATCTGCAGACTGCAAGGGAATACATTCATTTGGTAGAAGATAAGACGATAGCAAATCGTATTTTTCAAGATATCTCAGATGAGTACAACAGAACCAAAGAAGTGCTATTACAAATTACTGGTAACCAGGAACTCCTTGACCATTCACCAAATATAAAAGAGTCAGTAAAAAGACGTAATCCATATGTCGATCCACTAAATTTCTTACAGGTAAATTTAATACAAAATATGCGCTCCACAGATGAAGAGTCTGAAGAACTACTAACAGAAGTTCTCTTAACAATCAGTGGTGTCGCTGCCGGGTTAGTAAATACAGGTTGATGGTTCATTGGGGCTGCGTTCAGTAAACGTTCTTTTTCGCAAATGAAAATACAGTTGAATAAACTTCAAACCAAAATATTGAAAGATTCGGCCTCCAGTATATTAATACCTTACTGGAGGTAACTTTTTGTAACGACCTAATTGATCAGATGATAAGGGGAATACTGCTTGAAGGTAAAGGAACTTATAGAGAAGCTACAACAGCTAGATGGAAATTGTGAGATAAGAGTAGCCTAACGCAAAGGTTGGAGGCCTATATCTAATACAAAAGGGATCAGCGATATTATGGAAGTCATTGAGCAGGATTCTAATAAAATATTCTACTGTATTGATATTGACCTGGATAAAGACTAGTTTGCATTTAATTGTTTAATAGAGTGTTAGGTGTTCTGAATACTCTGTAAATTTCACGTACCGTACTAAAAAAGATTTGTTAAGTATAAAAAAGAGATAGTTAAGAGGGGTCTGACCCCCGCTGCACTAAAGCTTTAACGCAGTGGGGGTCAGACCCCTTTTCATGGTAGCAACCTTTCCAGCTATTCAGAAATTAAAGCAATCTTTTTTGCGGTGTTTTGAATTAAGGTGTTTATCTCTGCATAGCCATAATAGCGAACGTGGATGACTGCTTTGCCTTTAGAGGCGAACAGTTCTTTAGTCTCATCTTCTTCATAAACGATCAAAGAGTCAAAGTCAGTATGTTCGAGTTCTAGGAAAGTAGCGCCCCGATATGCAAAACTATATCTTTTAACTAAATCTGATATCAAACTATTTGCCATCGATGGAAAACGCAACTGATAAACTCTAGTATCAATACTTGGCGAATATTCACCACTGTCATCCTGCCACATCTGATTAGGGACGAGACCTTCTTCGTTCGTATCATATTGAATTGGGGCTAGTAAACTCCAACTATAACTATAGCGGTTACTCCAATCAACGTTGTTCACTATATAGGGTGAGTGGTTTAAAACAAGATGAGGATTTTGTTCAACATCTGCTAATCGGACAATAGGTAAGTCGGTAGTAACTGGTAATGTTTTTGTATCCATTTTAATAAGTTGCACAAAAGGAAGTATACTTACAAATAGTAGTACGATTATATAGAGAATTGAAATGATAGAAGCTCTTTTCTGATGCTTTCGCCATGGTGCATGATGGTCAAGCGGCTTACCTTCTAAAAGTTTTTTTCGTAATGAGCGTATTGAAACTGCCGCTTGTAAGGAAGTATAGGCCAAATAAATCATAAAAAAGGTAATAATGGTTTGTTGGACAATCATACCATCTACAAAAGCTAAAGTTGGTGTAGCATCAAGGAACCATATACTTGAATGCATGCCGACTATTAAAATAGTAGCGAAAATAGTGAGTAGGGCATTTAAGGTAAACTTTTTGTCAAGTTCCTTTAACGTATAAGCTTGCTCTGCTGGATCAGTATGTAGTTCAGGTGCGTTTAGCTCAGCCGGAGATGAGAATACATTGAATAGACCATAACTTGTAACGAAATTCCAGCCACATTCGGCGTACATTAGTTTTTGTTCAGTTGTGATTTTTTTGGTTTTTGACACATCAATACGATACTTTGTTTTTTTGGGTTCTCCTTTTACAAACTGAGCAAAATGGATCCCCATTTTTTTAAGATGCAAGCCCTCTGCAGCCATATCCGAAAACCAACACTCATGCTCACCGATTCGCCAATAATTTCTGGGGCGAAGTTTGCGAACGAATTTACCCAATGTCATCACGCTCCTCTAAAATCCTTCCATCACGTACCAAAGCAATTAATCGCTTGTACTCAGTTCGTAGAGCTTCTTCGCCATCTTTTGTAATACGATAGGTTTTTTTTCTGCCATCATCTTCCTTTAATGAAATAAGTCCGTCTTTTTGCATTCGTGAGAGGACACCGTAAAGAGTGCCAGGTCCCATTGCTAATCTACCATTTGAAACTTCTGTAATTGCTGTCATCAGTTGATAGCCGTGATTCGGATTCATAAGCGCTAATAACACATAGTACATTGCTTCTGTCATTGGACCGCCGTTATACGCCATTGCAAACATCCTTTCTATTATGTGAAGCGATATATCGTATGGCATAATAGTAACGTTTAAGGGCTACTTAGTCAATGAGAATATTAATTGAAGGGGCTTATTCTGAAGGAACCAAAATAGGACTTAGTGAAGTTACCTAAAAGAATGTGAACTGTTATATTTCCATGTCGGTTCTTCGCTACTTTAAAGCTTTAGCTCACTGGGGGTCAGACCCCCCTAATACCCTATTAGACCCTTTTTATAGGTATTTCTTTAGGTTGCTGCGCATAAAATTCATGAAAGAATGCAATTAATTGGATGGTGATTCTCGTGCATGAGATGTCTCTTATGTCGGAGATTTTAAACATAGTTTCTGAGGATGCGAAACAAAGGCGGTTTACGAAAGTCGAACGTATCGATGTGATTGTAGGGGATTTGTCAAATGTCTTGCCAGATGCTTTAGAAATGGCCTTTTTTTACATGCAAAAACAAGGGATGTGTTTAATTGACGATCAAACAGAGTTACGTATCATTCGAGAAGTGGCTAAAGCTAATTGTCAAACCTGTCAGCTGGAATTTGTTCCTGATTATCGAATAGCGCTTTGCCCAATCTGTCAACTTCCTAATGGTGTCCTCGTGTCAGGTGAAACATTTAAAGTGGAATCATATGAAGGTAAGGATGAGCATTTTTAAATAAATTTTACTTTAGATTATATGGCGCTGTCCAAGGTGACGTGTTTCGCCCTCTAGGTTTGTGCATAGGATATTGGGAATATGCCTTAAGGAGAGAAATATATGCAAAACATCGAGATGATCAGACTTCAATTGAATCACCTTATTACTCAAGCGCGTCATGATATTTATAGTCTTTCGTCTATAGATGATTTATCTAAAAAGCAACTAATTCTTCAACAGTTATGGGATACGCTATCAAGTATTCATTTTTTAAGTGAACTATTGGCAAATCAAGCTGCTAGTATACAGCAAACACTTCCTTCTGAAATACCAATTTCACCCCCACAACCCAATCAGCGGACCTTTACAATTCAAGAATTAGCTAGCTACGATGGAAAAAATGGGAGACCTGCATATGTAGCTGTTAACGAAGTTGTATATGATGTGACCAACAATAGAGCATGGGCAGCAGCAACACATTTGGATTAGTAGCTGGAAAAGATTATACAAAAGAGTTTGCGTCGTGTCATGAAGGGCAGCAATCTATTTTGGCCACACTGCCAATCGTAGGGAGGGTAACTTAATGGAACCTATTTTACCCCCAGAGGCTATGACCAACGAAGCGATAACTGCGAGATTAACGAATCAAACAAAGAAGAACATCGATAATGGCATTATTGAAAAAAGGAATCTTGTGTACTTAGAACTAAATGGTTGTTCCGGTAATATTATCTCTTTATTAAATGGGCAAAACCCTGATTTTGAGTATACGTTACAATCGATGGTCAATCTTCGCTATAGTAACAGTTTAATGGCTTCTGAGGGAGAAAAGGCGATTGAGAAACTGATGGCAGCTTTGGACGAAGATTATATCTTAGCCGTTGAAGGCGCAGTTGCACTAAAAAACAATGGTTTATACAATGTCATTGGTCGTTTGAATGGGATACCGCTTACTGGACTTCAAGCAGCAAAGATGTTAGGGGAAAAAGCATCACATATTTTAGCAGTAGGGGCCTGTGCATCACACGGAGGAGTATCAGCGGCGAAACCGAACCCATCGGAATCAGTTGGACTGCAACAAGTGCTACCTGATAAAAAGATGATCAAACTCCCAGGATGTCCTGTCCATCCAGACTGGTTTTTAGGAACTCTAGCACACCTTTTACTTTATGGTGAACCAGAAACAGACAATTTAGGTCGGCCATTAATGTTTTATAGTACACTGATTCATGACCGTTGTCCACGAAGGCCATTTTTCGATCGGGGCATTTTGCTGAAAAATTAGGGGATAAAACCTGTTTATTTAAGTTAGGTTGTCGAGGCCCAGTGACTAGAGTGGATTGTCCAACAAGACAGTGGAATGGTCATGTGAATTGGCCAATCGGAGATGATACCCCATGTATTGGCTGTTCTCAATTTGGTTTTCCTGATGCAATGGCGCCATTTATTAGCTACGATACGACGAGGGTGGTTGAGGATGAGTAAACGAAGAATTGTCATAAATCCGTTAACTCGAATTAGCGGCTTCATGGAAATCGATGTCATCGTCGATCAAAATAAAGTTGTTGATGCGAAAACAAAAGGAAACCTGTTTCGTGGATTCGAAAAAATGTTAGTTGGTAGGAGTCCGTTCGATGCGGTTTATTTCACACAACGAATTTGTGGAATTTGTTCAGCAGCACACTCGATGGCATCATCACTTGCTTTAGAGGATGCTCTCAAGATTGAACCTATTGAACAAGGGAGATATCTTCGAGACATTATTCATTGCTGTGAGTTTTTACAAAATCATATCCGTCATTTTTATCAGTATACGGTTCCTGATTTTGTAAAAATTGAACAAAACCCGCTTTTTGATTCTGATCACGATGATTTCCGATTACCCAAGGCAATAAACGAAAGAATATCTCGTCATTTTTTTGAGTCACTTGAAATAAGTCGATCAGCACATCAAATGCTTGCAGTTTTAGGAGGGAAAGCACCTCATAATCATGGTGTGTTTATCGGTGGAATTACCACCCAAGCAACAGCTGAAAAAGTGGTCCATCTCGACTCTACCTTGCAAAAAATTACTTCGTTTATTGATGAAAAAATGATTCCAGATGTATATGACATTGCCAATTATTATCAAGACTATTTCAGATTGGGTGGTGGATATGGAAATTTACTTACTTATGGATCATTTAACAATTATAAAGAGCTAGGTACGCTATATGTTGACCCACTTGTCTCAACGCCTTTGGCTGTTGAGACGTTTGACGAAACGAAAATACAAGAAAAAATTGATTACTCTTATTACTCATCAAACGAAAATGTATATCATCCTGAAACAACAGTACCAGAGCCTGATATGAATAAAAAAAGGCGTATTCATGGGTGAAGGCACCAAGGTATAATAACCTACCTTTTGAGGTTGGTCCTTTAGCTAGATTAATATTAAGTGGAAGCTATAATCATGGAATTTCTGCTATGGATCGGACCATAGCTAGAGCATTAGAAGCAAAGAAGATTGCCGAAATCATGAAGGTACTATTGCAGCAAATCATTCCAGATATAAACTTACAAAAAAAATATGAAATTCCCGGTACAGCTAGTGGTAGAGGCTTAGTTGATACAACTAGAGGAGCACTTGGACACTGGCTAAAAATTAATGAGAAAAAACTATCATTCTATCAGATTATCACTCCGTCCACGTGGGATTTTTCGACTAGAGATAATAATGGATTTAGAGGAGTCGCTGAAGAGGCTTTAATAGGCACACCGATCGAAGACCCTGACAATCCTGCAGAAATCGGTAGAATTCTGCGATCTTTTGATCCATGTATGTCATGTGCTACACATGTCTATAGTCCAGGAAAACAAGTGAAAACAATAAAGGTGTTTTAATGGAAAGGATTATTGTGCTAGGAATTGGCAATCAATTAATGATGGATGACGGGATTGGAATTTATCTTGTAGATGAGCTAAGCAAAGTAAACGTAAATACAAGTATTTCATATGTAGTTGGCGAAGCAGATATTGACTACTGTTTGAAACAAATAGAAGGAGCAACTTTTATTATTATTGTTGATGCTGTTTGTTCAGGCGGAGAACCTGGAGACTTGAAGGTTTTTTCTCTTGCCAACTTGCACGAGAGCAAACCACTTGATATATCTCCTCATAATCTTCATTTATTTCAAGTTTTATATCATCAAAGAGAAACTCTAAAAGGGTTCCTTATCGGCATAGAACCTTATCGGATTGAATTTCATATCGGCCTTAGCGAACCGTTAAAAGAAAAATGGGATCAAATCTTGAGTACCGTTCAACAGACGATAGAATGCCTAATTGATGGTTATTAATAAAGGGGTCTGACCCCCGCTGCACTAAAGCATTAACGCAGTGGGGGTCAGACCCCTTTTATTGGGTACCCTACGTTACTTTTTTCGACGCAATTCACCAAAAATACAATGTAATTGTTTCATTATATGGTAAACTAAACATAGTAAAACGATTTAAAACTAGATTAGTTCATGCTACCAACTGCTATTAAACTAAGAAATTTGTAATGTTTAGATATAGTTTCATATAAAGAGCAAACTCACTGAAAAGGGAGGACGCAAAGCTTCAGACCTAAAGGTTGAAATACCTAAGGTGGCTGGGTTACCAAGGGATAACCGGGCTAAAGTTATTTCTCTAAGAGATAGCTTTTTGTTTTGATTTTGGAAAACTGTGGGGGATTACGATGATTACAACAGGACGAATCGCGGTACTTATTCCTATTATTAATGTCCTAGTATTTTTCGGTTGGAGCTTTCTCTTTAAAGAAGATGAATGGCTGAGAACAATTGGAGCTGTTGTGTTTCCGGTGATTGGGAGTATAATCAGTTTTTTTTGGATTGCAAGAGCGTTTCAAAAGTCAACTGGTGAAAAAAGGACTTTTTGGTTACTTCTTGGCTTGGGAATCCTTTTTAATGTTAGTGCAAACTTACTTTGGTTTTATTCACTAATGATAAACGGAATTACGTTTTTCTCTAATACCTCTTACTTGTTATGGGTCCTAGGTTATATTTTCTTTTTACTTGGCTTAACGTATAAAACAAAAACAATTAGTACCTCCGTTTCCAATAGTCCCTATCTATTTAATTTGGTCGTGTTTATGACAGTGGCTATCGGTATTAGTATTCATTACCTGATTAAGCCGATTTGGCTTCTTTGGGATAATTCCTTTCTTGCTAGGATTTTAACGATATCCTATCCAGTTACTGACCTGAGTATCTTGTTTCTAATTACATATTTATATTACCTTTCTAAGTATACTAAAGAAAGAAAACTCGTATTTTTTCTTGTTGTTGCATTCTTCTTTCAGATTTTGGCTGATTCTTCTTTTCTGTATTTATTAGTTACAGATAGTTACAGAGCAGGAAGTTATATTGACTCTTTTTGGGTAATAGCGATAATGTTTATTGGATTCGCTGCTCTATATGCTCAGAAAAACACGACTGAAGATACATGGAAGTTTCAAAATAAGATTGAAAACCATGAGTCGCTTTTCCCTTATGGTAGTGCAATTATATTATTATTTTTTGTCCTTCATAGCTATCTAGGAAACTTAAATGCTTTAATCATCGGCCTAAGTCTAGCTTTCCTGATGATCATTATCCGTCAACTATTTATTATGAAGAAAAATAAAAATTTAATGAGTGAATTTGAGTATTTGGCTTATCACGACTCTTTAACTGGATTAAAAAATCGCGCAAAGTTCAATGACGATTTGTCTAAGTTAATGGAGAGAGCTAAACGATCTAATGATAGCGTCGGTTTAATACTATTTGACTTGGATCGTTTTAAATATGTGAATGACACCCTTGGTCATTATACAGGAGATATGTTACTAATAGCTGTTTCGGAGCGTTTGAAATTAAGTATTGAGGGAAATAATTGGTTTTATAGAATAGGTGGGGACGAGTTTGTTATTATCCTCCCAGGTAAGACTGAAAAACATTGTATGGTTGTTGCAGAAACCATTCTTAAACAATTCACGAGGTCTTTTATCATTGACAACCATGATATTACAATCACACCAAGTATTGGGATAAGCTTATTTCCTGACAACGGTAAGAGTAGTGAACAATTATTTAAAATGGCTGATACAGCGATGTATTTGGCAAAAGAGAATGGTAGTAATGATTATTGTTTCTATAATAAAGAACTAAATGAAACACTCTCAAGGAAAGTGAAAATTGAAAATGATTTACGAAAAGCGATCGAAAAAAACCAATTATTGCTTCATTATCAGCCGATTGTGGATTTACAGACAAGTAAAATGATTGGGATAGAAGCGTTGATACGTTGGCAGCATCCAGAAATCGGTTCAATTTCTCCAACAGAATTTATTCCAATTGCAGAAGAAACAGGGCAAATTGTTTCAATTGGTGAGTGGGTATTAAAGACGGCTTGTACTCAAAACTTGGCTTGGCAAAAAGCGGGTCACCCTTCTGTTTTTGTTTCAGTAAATGTTTCCGTTCGCCAATTCCAACATAGTAATTTTATAAAAACTGTGAAAAATGTTTTATTGGAAACTGGTCTCGATCCTTCATACTTAGAACTGGAAATTACCGAGAGTATTTTGCAAAATGTCAAAGAGTCGATAAAAGTATTAAAAGAATTAAGAGACCTTGGCGTCAAAACTGGAATTGATGATTTTGGTACTGGTTATTCTTCTTTGCATATTCTTAAAGAATTACCGATTGATACGATAAAGATTGATAAAATATTTATTGATGATGTTTCGAATACTGCAGATCACTCTATAGTGAAAGCAATCATTGATATAGGGTTAAACTTAAACCTTAGAGTAATTGCGGAAGGAATTGAACAAGAAAAACAAGCCAGCAAATTAACCCAGTTTAATTGCACTTTTGGACAAGGTTACTTATTTTTAAAACCTGTAAATGCGATGGAATTTGAAAAAATCTTGTCTTTGGAGAACTCAGAAAGTCTTTCATAATCTTTTAGGTTAATAACACTGTAGAAGGCAGTGTCAGTAAAAAACTAGCTATTGAGCTAGTTTTTTTCGATTTTTAATAGTTGATTAAGACCACTCCACCTCAAAAAACAATTTTCTACTCAACTGGTAGTAAATTAATGTATAAACATTGACAGTCTATTTGTGCTTCTTCTTTGGGATATTTTATAAATTTTATAATAAAAACAATCTTGAGGTGAACTATGACTAGCATCATATATGCTGAAAAAATAACTGAATTAGGAAGGGGTGCAACTCTCTAATCAAATCTAGAAAAAAAACGAGTCAATCGATATCCATAGAAAACTCATTTTACATAACAAAAAGGTGCTTACTCTTTATTGATTTTTTGCTAAACAGCTTTAAGTAGTTAATGAATTTTACTTTCGTGTATTTGAATGTGAATCATTTGAGAAACTTAATACTTAAAATGATAAATAATTGCATTCAAATAGCTGAATTTCTAGACTACTATGGAATAACCATTACAGGTGTTATGAGTTTGACGAGAGCAAATCCAGCCTTAAAGGGAATGATTGATATGTATCATAAGCTAAAAGATAGGCCTGTAGCATTTGTCTTAGTTCTTGGTAATGGTGGTATTGGCGAAGTACAAGGCGTACCTATTTTTGAGAAAAGGTGAAAATTATGGGAGTTGGACATTCTCCATATGTCTAATCAAAGAAAAGCTATGTATCCCCACCTAAGTGTTCGTTAAAACTAGATATTGTGAAAATCTAGAAAGATGATAAGGAGACCATACAGTGAACCCTATTACTAAGCCGATTATTGGCATATCAAGTTCTATCGAACGACATAAAAACATCCCTAGTGTTCATGTACATGAAAAGTATGCTCGTGCTGTTATTCAAGGTGGTGGGTTACCCGTGATTTTACCAATTGGTCCAATTGAGTTGGCTAAGAACTGGATATCTATGTGTGATGGTTTAATTTTGAGTAGTGGGGAAGATATTGATCCACATTCTTATCACAGAGATCCATCACCACAATTACAAAAGATAAATGGGAAACGGGACAAACTCGAAATCGAACTAATCCATCAAGCACAAAAACAACGAAAACCAATTCTCGCTATTTGCCGCGGGATTACGATGTTAAATGCTGCTTTAGGAGGAACGGTTATTCAAGATATTCCATCCATCCTCCCTAATGCAATTAACCATTTTCAGCAAGCAGAAAGGCCGGAAGCTACCCATTCCATTAAAATTGAGGTTAGTAGTCGTTTATATCAAATTTTACATAGATCAAGCATTCGCGTGAACAGCTTGCATCATCAGTGTATCGAACTTCTCGCTCCGTCTTTAAAAATAGTCGCAACAGCACCAGACGGGGTGATTGAAGCAGTTGAAGGAATTAATCATTCACCAGTTGTTTTGGGTTTTCAGTGGCATCCAGAAGAGATGGCAGTAGAAGAACCAAGCATGATGGATATTTTTAAAGAGTTTATAGCTGAGTGTAAAAAGTCATAGAAAGGTTGTATGGAAATGAGCGAGAAACAATATGTATGGTATGCAAGTTATGGATCAAATCTAAATCGCGATCGTTTTTTATGTTACATACTAGGAGGTAGACCTGAGGGGTCAGAAATTGTAGAAGAAGGCTGTAGAGATAAATCGCTACCACTCAAAGAAGGAACGTTAATTATGAACTACCCTTTGTACTTTGCCAAAGATTCTGATCGCTGGCAAAATCAAGGAGTTGGTTTTATTGGATTAAAAAAGGATTTAAGAATTATGACTTACAGTAGAAAATATTTAATTACAGCGGAACAATTTTTAGATGTGGTCAAACAAGAAAATAACGGCGCTGAATTTGAGATTGATTTGATTGAAGTAGTAAAAAAAGGTTCAAATACCTTCAAAGATTCATGGTACGGAACTATCCTGCATATAGGTGAAGAGGATGGTTGGCCTATTTTTACATTTACAGGAGATTGGGATTTAGATGTACCATTAAATTCACCATCAAAACATTATTTAAAGATGATCATCGAAGGCTTAAAGAAGTCGGTAAAACTTAATGACACGGAAATTATCAATTATTTATCTTCCAAGCCAGGAATAGAGGGTAGTTACAGTAGTGATGATATTAAAAATCTAATTTAAAGTCATTTTTCCATCATAGAATAGATTATCAATAACCTTTAATTTAGGAGTGATAATTAATGGAAGATGATAAATTGAAGCAAAAGGTAAAAACTGTATTTGGACAGAATGCAGAAAAGTATGTTTCAAGTGAGATTCATGCAAAGGGTGATGATCTACCATTGCTAGTGGAATGGTTGCACCCACAATCTGAGTGGGTTGTTTTGGATATCGCAACCGGTGGTGGTCATGTAACGAAAACTCTAGCACCTTATGTTTCTACTGTTTTTTCAACTGATTTAACAGAAAAAATGCTAGCTAACACTGCACGACATTTAAATAAGCATAAAAATATTTGGTATGTCATTGCAGATGCAGAAGCTTTACCTTTTTTAGAAGGTACATTCGATTTAGTTACATGTCGAATTGCACCACATCATTTCCCGAACCCGAACGCCTTTATTCAAGAGGTTGAAAGAGTCTTAAAACCTGGAGGAAAGTTTGTTCTAATCGATAATGTTGCACCAGAGGACAAACGTTTAGATGAATTTATGAATATGGTAGAAAAACTAAGAGATGAGAGCCATGTACGCTGCTTAACGATCGAGGAATGGAGGGAATTATTTAGCTTTTACGGCTTAAAGGAAATGCAGTCTTTGAACCGAAAAAAGACCTTTCAATTTCCTAGTTGGGTAGCACGAACAGCTACTACGAAGGAACAAATCGAAAATGTTCAACAATACATGTTAAGCGCTAACGAGGATATTAAAAATTACTTCTCAGTTATTATCGAGAATAATCAAATTTCTTCCCACCAAATCGATGAGTGGATAGTACTCTGTGAAAAAGGACGTTAAGCAGTGCCGTACAATAGAACAATAGGGGTCTGACCCCCGCTGCGTTAAAGCTTTAACGCACTGGGTCAGACCCCTATGATATAATGGAATTTAAGTAAGGGATTACCATTTTTGATTGTTAGTCTCTTAGTATTATAGAATAATGTATAAGTCTCATTGTTTTTGTATAAATAATCCTTATCTCTATTGATGTATAGCGAGGTGTTTACGATGAAAATTATTAGAGTTTATATGAACAGTTTAACCGTAAAAGAAGAACAGGCAAAAGAATATAGGCGACTCGGAGGAAGGGCACTCACTTCAAAAATCATTCATGATGAAGTCCCGCCTACATGTCACCCACTAGGATCACATAACAAACTAGTGTTTGCTACAGGTTTATTAACCGGTTCAGGTGCTTCTAGCGCTGATCGATACTCTGTTGGTGCGAAAAGTCCGTTAACCGGCGGGATTAAAGAAGCAAATGCTGGGGGAATTACGGGATTGACGATGGGAAAATTAGGCATTAAATCCCTTATTTTTGAAGGAATCCGCAATGATTTTCAAATTATTCACCTTTCACAAAACGGAGTTAAATTCATAGATGCAACTCCTATCCTTGGTAAAGATTTAAGTGAAGCTGCGAACTGGCTTCGTGACACCTTCGGAAAACATGTGGCCGTTTGGTTAATTGGTGTAGCCGGAGAACAAAAAATGAACTTAGCAGCGATTGCAGGCCAGGATAAAGATGGCGACCCCACTAGATATAATGGTCGGGGTGGACTTGGTGCTGTTGCTGGTTCAAAGGGAGTGAAAGCAATTGTTCTAGATGCCAGTGGAACAGAGAAAAATCGACCTCAAAACAAAGAAGTTTTTCGATACGCACTAAAACAATATCATAGTTGGTTAATGGAAACGCCTGGTACTGCAAAAGTTTTACCAGAGTTAGGAACCTCATCTCTAGTAGAAACAACAAATGCGTTAGGGGCGCTGCCAACTAGAAATTTTTCAGTAGGATCTATGGAAAATTATAAAAATATTACGGGTGAAACGTTGCGACAAACCATCTTAGAACGAGGTGGAGAAGGTACTCCAACTCATGCTTGTATGCCTGGATGCATCATTCGTTGTTCCAATGTGTTTGTAGACAAAGCGGGTAAAAAGGTTACTGGTCCAATAGAATATGAGAATATAGGTTTATTAGGTTCAAACCTCGATATTAGTAGTCTAGACGATATCGCAGAACTTAATCGCCTTTGTAATGAGTTAGGCATTGATACGATTGAAACAGGTGGTGCTTTAGGAGTATTAATGGCCCAAAACGTGATTGCCTTTGGTGACGCTCAAGGGGCAATGAATGCTTTAAAAGAAATTAAAACAGGTAGTCCTCTTGGACGGATAATTGGAAGTGGAGCTGACATTATTGGAAAAATATACGGCGAGCCTCACGTACCAACAGTAAAAGGGCAAACAATGCCTGCGTACGACCCAAGAGGTGTTAAAGGATTAGGTGTTACCTATGCGACTTCACCGATGGGGGCAGACCACACAGCAGGACAAACGGTAAGGGTCCAAATTGACCATCACTCACCAGAAGGGCAAGTTGAGGTTTCTAAAAAGGCGCAAACTGTTAATACAATTTGGGATCACCTCGGTATGTGTATGTTTAGTTCAGGTGCTGTTCAAAATCGTTGGGATATTTTAGGTGACTTAGTTTCTTCCTACATTGGAGAACCGATTAGTGGGGAAGATATTGTTACTATCGCTAACGAAACGTTAAAGGTAGAACACGCTTTTAATAAAAAAGCTGGTTTTACTAAGGCAAATGATAAACTACCAGACTATTTTTATGAGGAAGAAAACGCAGCTAGTAAAACTGTCTTTGACGTACCGCATGATGAATTAGAAACAATTGGCGTCGATCGTGACGATTTATAAGGAGAAGATCAATGATTATTAGGGTGCAATCCTTTATTCCTTACCTAGAGAATATTAAGAATGAGTATCATATCGAAAAACAAGTATCAATTAAACAATTCACCGATTCTCTAGGAGTAAAATGGGATGAAGACGCTTTAGTCGTTGTCAATCGAACTATTTGTTTGGATCATTCATTCATGCTGAATGATGGCGATCTTGTCGAATTACTAATACCACTATCAGGTGGGTAGATTTAAGGCGCTTGATGAACAACAAGGAAAAACCAAGGGGTCTGCCCCCCAGTGCGTTAATGCTTTAACGCGCCGGGGGTCAGACCCCTTAAGAATCCCTTACGAATCTCAAGGTATTCTATTATTAATAATCCTATAAGCAAAATCATCAATTTCATAACAAAGTAAGTCCCTTTGAATATACTAGTAAAAACAATAAAAGCTTTCTAGGAAGGGGAATTGAATATGAAAAAACAACCAGATAGAAATCTTCAAGAAATATTAAGACTACTTGGGTTACAGTCTGATACAAAAGTGCGATGCTTACTCGAGTCATTAATTGATGATTCCAGATTACTTCCAGGGTTAGAAAATAACCTAAACATTGAGTCTTTATTGAGATTCGATAGAGACAAAGCTTCTCCAAATTTCATAGATCTTGATAATCTTAGATGTATCCGTAAACAAATAGAAGAAAAAATTGAGGCTTTAATAGAGAAATTAGTATGTTTATTAGAACGGCTTCGAAAACAACGTAAATTATGCAAAGATCTAAGAAAGCACGATCCTCTAGAAAGAAAGCGTCTTCTAAAATTGGTTATTACTTTAATTAATCTGATTAATCTTAGAAGTCTCATCGATAGATTGGTATCCCTTGGTGAATAAGTAGATTGAAAAATATCTATTATAATAGTACTGTTTCAGTTTTAACTTATGTTTGTACCAGGCTTAGGTTGGACAACCGCCCAAGAAAATTCAAGAAGAGTGGAACTTTCATAGGAGTCCACACTAAAATTGTTTTTACTTCGAAAGTTCACTTTTCTTTATCAAATGGGTTGTTCCATTATATTTAGATTGTGAACTTTCTTTGGGGTCTGACCCCCAGTGCGTTAAAGCTTTAACGCGCCGGGGGTCAGACCCAATGTCATTAACTTAACTTTACAAAAAATGTAAGGGATTAAAAATAAAACATTATGTTCTCTTGACTTTTTAAAATCACCACAATAATCGATTTGAATACCAATTACTAGGTATATCTTTCGATTAAGTGGTGATTTTTTTGCGAAAAAGTAGGTTTTTAGAAGCGGTTAAATTAACTCAGGAAGTGTTGGATGATTTTATTTTCATGTGTGAAGCAAGGGCTAAACCGGGTTATTTTACTCGTGAGGGGAAAAACAAGTTAAGTTTCAAGACTACGATCCTGTTTATGTTAAATTTCGTTAGGAAAAGCCTTCAATATGAGTTGGACAACTTCTTCGAAGTAATTGATAAGGAGAAGGTTGCAATAAGCAAGCAAGGTTTTTCAGCGGCAAGAAGGAAGATTAAGCCTGAGGCATTTATGTATTTATTCAATATGATAGCAGATTGGTTTTATGAACAGGGAGGACATAAAACCTATATGGGATATCGATTATGTGCAATAGACGCTGCTATTTTAGAGATAAATAACTCAAAAAAATTAAGGGATGTCTATAACTCAGCGAAAGGCACGTCGGTCGAGCTTGCACGAGGAATGACATCCTGTATATATGATATCGAAAATAACATAATAGTTAAAGCATTAATTACAAAATGTACAGCACCAGAACGAGAAGTGGCTATACAATTGATAGAAATGTTAAGAGATAGTGGATTTAAAAACGATTTACTTCTCTTTGATCGTGGATATCCTTCCATTGATTTTTTCTTTTATTTGATGAGTGTAAACACCAAATTCGTCATTAGAATTCCTAATAAGTATTACAAAAATAAGATAGACTCATCATTATCCGATCAAACCATTAGGTTTGAGAAACAAGGAAGGGAGATTACTTTAAGGGTCATAAAGTTTGAGTTGGATTCAGGAATCGAAGAAATTTTAGTAACTAATTTAATGGACACATCGATAGATGTAAAACAATTTAAGTCACTATATTTTAAACGTTGGGGGATTGAAGTTAAATACGATGAGTTAAAGAACAAGCTAGAAATACAGAAATTCACAGGAGATTCCCAGGATACTATTGAACAAGATTTTTATGCTTCAATGTTTCTAGCAAATATGGTCTCATTGGTTAAACAAGAGGCAGATGAGTTAATAGCAATAGAACATTCGACTAAGAAGCTCAAGCATCAATATACTGTAAATATCAACATTCTAATTGGGAAAATCAAGGACAAATTACTAGAAATACTTCTAGAAAAGTTTGAGGAATTACGGTTAGTAATGTATCGAAAGATATTGGGAGAAATTATTCGAAACAAGGTCCCCCCAGGGAGATGAAAAAAATTAATTATCATCGCCCGGGCATCCTATTGTCTTTTTTAGTAATTTAATTACCGAAATAGAAACAAATATACCGTTCTGTTTCTAGAGAAATACTATTTGTAAATTTCTGTAACACTAACTTGATGACATTGGGGTCAGACCCCAATGTCATTAACTTAAGTTTACAAAAAATGTAAAGGTAAAATAAATAAAATCTTATGTTCTCTTGACTTTTTAAAATCACCACAATAATCGATTTGAATACCAATTACTAGGTATATCTTTCGATTAAGTGGTGATTTTTTTGCGAAAAAGTAGGTTTTTAGAAGCAGTTAAATTAACTCAGGAAGTGTTGGATGATTTTATTTTCATGTGTGAAGCAAGGGCTAAACCGGGTTATTTTACTCGTGTGGGGAAAAATAAGTTAAGTTTTAAGACTACGATTCTGTTTATGTTAAATTTCGTTAGGAAAAGCCTTCAATATGAGTTGGATAACTTCTTCGAAGTGATTGATAAGGAGAAGGTGGCAATAAGCAAGCAAGGTTTTACTGCGGCAAGGAAGAAGATTAAACCTGAAGCATTTATGTATTTATTCAATATGATAGCGGATTGGTTTTACGAACAGGGTAGCTATAAAACCTATATGGGATATCGATTATGTGCAATAGACGCTGCTATTTTGGAGATAAATAACTCTAAAAAATTAAGGGATGTCTATAACTCAGCGAAAGGCACGTCGGTCGAGCTTGCACGAGGAATGACATCCTGTATATATGATATCGAAAATAACATAATAGTTAAAGCATTAATTACAAAATGTACAGCACCAGAACGAGAAGTAGCCACACAACTGATAGAAATGTTAAGAAAAAGTGGATCTAAGAATGATTTACTTCTCTTCGACCGTGGATATCCTTCCATTGACTTTTTCTTTTATTTGATGAGTGTTCATACCAAATTTGTCATTAGAATTCCTAATAATTACTACAAAAATAAGATAGATTCAACATTAGCTGATCAAACCATTAGGTTTGAAAAACAAGGAAGCGAGATTACTTTAAGAGTCATAAAGTTTGAGTTAGATTCTGGGATCGAGGAAATATTAGTAACCAATTTGATGGACACATCGTTAGATGTGAAGCACTTTAAGTCACTATACTTTAAACGTTGGGGAATTGAAGTAAAATACGATGAGTTAAAGAACAAGTTAGAAATACAGAAATTCACAGGCGATTCCAAGGAGACTATTGAACAAGATTTTTATGCTTCAATGTTCCTAGCAAATATGGTCTCATTGGTTAAACAAGAGGCAGACGAGCTAATAGAAATAGAACATTCGATGAAGAAGCTCAAGCATCAATATACTGTAAATATCAACATACTTATTGGGAAACTCAAGGACAAATTACTCGTAATACTTCTAGAAACACTTGAGGAGCTTCGGCTAATAATGTATCAAAAAATTTTAAAAGAAGTTATCCGAAATAAGGTTCCGAAAAGGCCTGGAAGGAAATTTATACGTCGAAAAAGCTTAAAAGCGAACAAAAATTGTATGAACAGAAAGACTTGCATCTAACTAAAAAATAACAAAAAATAAAAGCCAGGGAGATGAAAAAAATTTAAATATCATCGCCCGGGCATCCTATTGTCTTTTTTAGTAGTTTTATACCAAATTCTTAACTAATTATCTTACTACATCTAGAGCAGCTTCTATTTGTAAATTTCTGTAACACTAAGTTGATGACATTGGGTCAGACCCCCTTTCTTTCTTTTCTTTCCCCTTTCTTTCCCTTTTTCCTATGCATGATTTGTCCAAGTTCTGAATAACTATTAGAAAGAAGTTTGAGGAAACAAGCTACGAGCTTATTATTCTCGTATCGTTTTTCGGACTCTGTTAATAGGGGGAATGTGTAGTGGTTGAAGCTATTTTAAAAATATTTACAAGTGAACAGCAGGCACAAGCGATTTTATCTAATTCGTTGATTGAGTTTATTTTCTTTGTTTTGTTTGTGACCTTTGCTGTAGCGGTAATCGTTCATTTTGTTTTGTATAGTCGATTAAATCGAATCAGAAGTTTTTTAAACACCTCAAATTCACTGGAAATTAGTCCATTAAATAGGTTTCAAGCGGAATTTGAACATAAGAATAGTCAGGAATCGCTAAAAGTAGAAACTTTTGTTCAAAAGAAGTTCTCGAGTTGGAAGATGTTTAACATTCCGGTGATTAGCCTAATAAAAATGATTCAGATGACGGTATCTGTTTTTATCTTAGTGGGGGTTTTGGGAACTTTCATTGGACTTGCGATGTCATTAGAAAGTATTGATGGCACGGGAGATCAACTTGTGGAAAATATCGTGCCCGTACTTGCTGGACTTTCTACGGCATTTTATACGAGTATTGCTGGTATGGGATTTTCGTTAATTATGACTGTGATTACTAGAGTGGCGAATACCGAATATTTGTTAACTGATATTATGTTGAAAGTTGAGTCTTACCTTGAAGAAAACGAACCTAACGACATGGCTCGTCTCATTAATGTTTCTGAATCGATCAATACATCGATTACTCAGCTACGGGATTCGTTTAGTGGATTTCAGGAGTATACCGTCGGCTTGCAGCAATCTGCTAGAGATCTAGCCTTATTTAATGAAGGGCTCTCGAAAAATCTGAAAGACTTTACAGTACTTTTTGATGGAATAAGAGAGGTAACTGCAGGCTTCGATAGCGGTGTATCAAAGTTAAATAAAAGTTTTGATCAATTATTCACGTATTTTCACAGTATGGATAAGCGAAATGATCTACTTGCCAATACATTTACTGAAACCTATAAAAAAATAAAAGAACTATCAACTTCTCAGACAGATACAATGAATCAATTCCAAGAAGCTGTCGTAGATTGGAAGGAATATATCTCCACGATTGCCGATAGACAGGAAGCGATCCATAGTTCGTTCGAACGGATGACCGTGCAGAGTGATAATCTTGTAAAAATAATGAAGGAAAACAATCACCAGTTTAAGAGTATTTTTGGAAACGATGTTAGCACGAAGCTATCAGGAATTCATGCTTCGTTACGAGATTTAAAAGGTGACTTTGATAAATTAGGTCATTCGATCGTCCGTTTACCTGAGGCACTTGATATGATTAACATTGCACAAGTAGAGTATAAAAATCTATTAAAAGACCGTTTAGATGATTTAAAACAATTCAATCAGGATTTTAATAATCATTTAAAATCGCATACAAGAGACACCCAAACTTTTGAAAAACATCTGAGTGATGCTTCACGTTCCTATGAGCAAATGGGAATAAAAAATAATCAATTGTTAAGTGAAATCAATCGTACGGTTATGCAAGTTACAGACTCGATGAATCATAGAGAAAGTCAGATTGAATCTAGTGTGGGTGTTCTCAAAGATACTCTATCTAGATATGTAGCAAATTTAGAGGGGACACTCGGGGAAAAGCTTGATAAGGTTGGTAGAAATCTTGGTGAATATGTAGTCGATATGAATGATGCAATTAAAAAAGAATTTAAGCAAATCGGTCAAATTGCAGAAGAAAACCAATTAAGAAGTGCTCGCGCTACTCAGCAAACGATAAATGACCTTAATCAAGAGTTTCAAAATCTAAATCGATTGCTTCAATCCTTCTCACAAGAGTCAGTTAGACAAACTCATCGAATAAGGGTTGGTAGCAATGATTAATAAGTATAAAAAGCTATTCAAAGGCGAGCAGGAGGAAAGTCATTTTTGGCCGTCATTTACCGATTTACTAACAGCGATTTTACTATTTTTTATTCTCATCTTTATCGTGATGATGGTGATCAAATCGTTTCAAATTGAAGAAATGAAGCGAACCATTGATCAAATCATGGGAGTTCGCGTTGATTTAATTAATGAACTTAATGCAGAATTTAGTGACTCAACGTTAGGTATTGAAATTGATGAAAAAACGGGGGCATTGATCTTTAACACCGATATTTTATTTGAGTTTGATGACTCGATCTTAAAACCAGAGGCGTTTGTGTTTTTGGATGAATTTGTTCCTGCCTATTTAGATGTGTTACTTGAAAGAGGCTACGAAGACTATATTTCAGAAATCATTATCGAAGGTCATGCCGATCAAATAGGCGGATATCTGTATAACCTAGAACTTTCGCAACAACGGGCATTTAGTGTTGCACAATATATCCTTAGCGATTCTTTTCCATATAAGAACATTCAGGCCCACTTGCAGGAAAAATTAACAGTCAACGGAAGGTCCTATACTGATGGACGTACCGATGCAGCAGGGAACTATAGTCACAAAGATTCCCGCCGAGTCGAATTCAAATTCCGCTTAAAAGACCAAGAGATCCTGGAGAAAACAAGAGAATTGTTAGGGAAGAACTAAAATAAGTAAAATAAGGGGTCTGACCCCCACTGCGTTAAAGCTTTAAAGCGGTGGAGGTCAGACCCCTTTTTTTCCTTTTTTTTACCCCTTTTTATACATACTGTCCATTTTCTGTACAATTCTTTGTGTGTTTCTGGACAGTTTAGTGTAATTACCTGTTTGAAAGTGTGATAACCTCCTAGTTCTATGCATGGTAAGCTGGCATGGAAATTGCATATCTAAAGATGTGGAATTAGCAAATGGTAGGAGGAGACTATATGAAGATACAAGATACGATTGCAGTAGTTACTGGTGGTGCTTCTGGATTAGGAGAGGCTGTAGTTAGAAACATCGTGAAGGGTGGAGGGAAATCCGTCATTTTGGACCTAGATGTTGAAAGAGGAGAAGCTCTATCAAAAGAACTTGGGGAGCAATCCTTGTTTGTTCTAACCGATGTGGCCGATGAAACGAGTGTTCAACTTGCGTTAGAGAAGGCAATTGAAAAGTTCGGGGAGATAAATGCTGCTGTAAACTGTGCAGGAATTGGGGTAGCTAAAAAGGTTTTAAGTAAAAAAGGTGTCCATGATCTTGGTATATTTTCAAAAGTCCTTCAAGTCAACTTAGTTGGAACCTTTAATGTGATAAGACTTGCTGCTGAAAAAATGACAGCAAATGAGCCAAATGAAAATGGTGAGCGAGGAGTTATTATTAACACGGCTTCTGTTGCTGCTTTTGAAGGACAAATTGGGCAAGCTGCCTATAGTGCTTCTAAGGGCGGTGTCGTCGGTTTAACGTTGCCGATTGCACGTGAACTTGCCTCTTACGGAATTAGAGTTATGACAATTGCTCCTGGCCTATTTGATACACCAATGTTTTCTTCGTTGCCAACTGAGGTTCGAGATGCGTTAGGAGCCATGACACCATTTCCATCACGCCTTGGAAAACCTAGTGAATATGCGCTTTTAGCCCAATCGATCATCGAGAATCCTATGCTGAATGGAGAAGTTATACGGTTGGACGGAGCTATACGCATGCAACCCAAGTAAATATCATTATCTTAAACAGAGAAGCAATCGATGCTTCTCTGTTTTTTGTAGGAAGAAATTTCAAAATATTCTAAAAAACAATTCCTTTTTATTGTAAAATAGAGGAAAGGGGGTAGATTAGGTGATTAACCTAAAAGAAATAATGACTCCGATAGACTGTACGATAAATGTAGAAACAACGATGCGTGAAGCTATTATGATAATGAAACAAACAAAGTGGAATGTACTTCCGGTTACTGATGAAGAAGGAAAACTGAAAGGGATTTTTACTAGAAGTGAACTATACCAAATGATGCTTGAGGAAAAAAACCTAACAGCACCGATCACTGCCTACATTAAAAAAGAAGCTGTAACGATAGATTTCAATACTTCTTATGAGACTATTACAGAAAATGTTCAAAAAAGTCGTGTCGGTACTGGAGTGGTACTCGATGAAAGAAAACGTGTGATTGGGTTGTTACAAAAAACAGATATGGTAAATGCTTTGCTGCAGTCATCAAACATGCTGAAGAAGCAGCTAGAAACAATTTTAGAAAACTCACAACTAGGTGTTCTTATGACAGATGGTGAGAAGAAACTCATCTATAGCAATGATCAATTTTTAGGGATGATCAATAAAACGAGAGAAGAGCTTCTAGGGCAGTCATTTCACGAGCTGTTTCCTCAAGTGAAAACTACTAGTAGACCATCTTTTTATGTTCCAAAAGTAACTGTCGGTAAAGAACAAACGATGCTAAGGGTTTCTTATTACCGTACAGTTGGTGGGACAGAAGGAATTATCGCTATGTTCCAAGGAGTTACTGAATTAGAACATATGGCCCAAGAATTGCAGACGGTTAAGAATTTAAAACAAACGTTGGATACTGCGATTGATCACGCGTATGATGGCATTTTAATGATTGATCAGAATCGGAAAGTGACAATGGTTAGCCAACTACTATTGGATTTATTTGACTTAAAAAAAGCTCAAGTTTTACATAAATCGATTGAACACATTTTACCGCAATTACATTTAGAAACGGTCTTTGAAACAGGTGAGGCTGAGTTAAGTGATTTTATGGAGATTAATGGAATTAAATATATTATTAATCGAATACCTATCAAACAGGACCAAGAGGTGATCGGAGCTCTAGGCAAAGTTACGTTTCGTCAATTAAATCAAGTAAGTGAATTGTATAAAAAGCTAGAAAAAGCAGAAAAGAAGGCGGCTTATTTTGAAAAGCAACTGCAGCAATCGAAAACCTCGCGTTTTAGTTGGGAACAAATTATAAGTCGAGACCCATACGTAGATAAATTGAAAAGGAGTGCAGCAAAAGCTGCCAAAGGACGTTCAACAATCTTAATTCGTGGCGAAAGTGGAACTGGAAAAGAACTGTTTGCTCATGCAATCCATAGTAGTAGTGCTCGAAACGATGGCAATTTCGTTGTCGTTAACTGTGCAGCGATACCTGAACATCTGCTTGAATCGGAATTTTTTGGCTATGAAGATGGAGCCTTTACAGGAGCAAGACAAAAAGGCAAAATTGGTAAATTCGATCTCGCCCATGGTGGCACACTTTTTTTAGACGAGATTGGAGACATGTCCTTAACTCTTCAGGCGAAATTACTTAGAGTCCTTCAAGAACGTGAATTTTATCGTGTCGGCGGTACAGAGCGAGTGCAAGTTGATGTTCGGATCATTGCGGCTACAAACCGTCATCTAGAAACAATGGTTGAAAGCGGCGATTTCCGGGAGGATTTGTATTATCGATTAAATGTGATTACGCTTCAAATACCACCTTTACGTGAGCGAAAGCATGATATTCAGCTATTAATTGAAGTTTTAATGGAAAACTTAAACCGTATTTTAGGCACGAGTATTATTGGTATACAAGACCAAGTGAAAATAGCATTGGAGAATTATGATTGGCCTGGCAATGTCCGAGAATTAAGAAATGTGCTAGAAAGAGCGATGACATTTGCAGAACATGGAAAAATTCAAATTGAGGATTTACCTGAATACATCGTTGAAAAAACACGTAAGAGTTCAACAGTTAAAATGGCAGAGTCTGCAGAACGATCAGCGATAGACAAAGCTTTATATGCAGCAAATGGGAATAAAACGAAGGCAGCAGAATTATTAGGAATTAGTCGATCAGGTCTTTATGAAAAACTAAAAAAATTCCAACTTTAAAAAGGGAAGTGTCTATTTTTTGGACACTTTCTTACATGTTGCCTACCTATTATGCAAGGTGTTTTGCTGATCAATTTCGAAGCATCTTTACTAAAGGCTCTTTTTGTAAACATTGCTCCTGCGGTTACTCGTCGCACAAAAAAACTTGTTGCTTTTTACTAAAATAAAATACCTTAGGCTGAAGATAAGATATCACTCAATAAATTAATAAGAAAAGAGCAATCTTTACTAAATTAGTGGTGAATTCTTAGTATTTTGTGTAAAAATCCGGCATTTGTGATTTTTACGAAAGCAACAAACTGTGCGAAACCAGCCTTATTAAAAAGCAATTCTATATAAATTTCGCATCACAAATCTTTTGGCACGGTACTTGCATCTAAAAAAATAGGCGAGAAGGAGGTAGTAAAAATGAATCATCCCTATTTAAATGAAGACCATGACATATATCGTAAGGCATTACGTAAATTTTTAGAGAAGGAGGCCCTCCCTTATTTTGAAAAATGGGAGGAAGATCGAATCATTCCTAGATCGTTTTGGGAGAAGATGGGGAAACAAGGCTTTCTTTGTCCAAATGTTGAGGAAAAGTACGGTGGTTCTGAGGTGGACTGGGGCTTTTCTGTCGTTATAAACGAAGAACTTGAGCGAGTCGGAACGAGTTTAGTAGGAATTGGACTTCATAATGATATTTGTGTTCCCTATATTACTTCTTACGGAACAGTGGAGCAAAAACAACGCTGGCTACCAAAATGTGTGACAGGTGAAACGATAACGGCGATTGCGATGACCGAACCCGGCGCAGGCTCTGACCTTGCGAATCTTAAAACTACAGCGGTTTTAGATGGAGATCATTATGTACTAAACGGGCAAAAAACCTTTATTACGAATGGAATTCATTCAGACTTAGTGATCGTTGCCTGTAAAACCGATGTGAAAGTAGTACCAAAGCACAAAGGGATTAGCTTGCTTGTTGTTGAACGTGGGACAACAGGTTTTACTCGGGGGAAAAAGTTAAATAAAATCGGTCTGCACAGTCAAGACACAGCTGAATTAATCTTTGAGGATTGTCTTGTCCCAAAAGAAAATTTATTAGGCCAAGAAGGAAAAGGCTTTTTATATTTAATGGATAAGCTCCAGCAAGAGCGTTTAGTTGTAGCGATTGCTGCCCAAGTGGCTGCAGAAGACATGCTTGAAATGACGCTGGATTATGTAAAAACAAGAGAGGCTTTTGGAAAACCAATATCCAAGTTTCAACATATCCAATTTAAACTAGCGGAGATGGCTACAGATATTGAAATGGGAAGAACATTTATTGATCAACTAATCGCAAAACATATGGCAGGCCAAGAAGTGGTTACTCAAGTATCAATGGCCAAATGGAAGCTTACAGAAATGGCAAAGCAAGTGGCTTCTGATTGCATGCAACTCTATGGTGGCTATGGTTATATGGAAGAATACAAGATTGCAAGACGTTTTCGAGATACACCAGTATCGGCGATTTATGCAGGTACCAACGAAATCATGAAAGTTATCATTGCAAAAAATATGGGCTTATAGCCTGTAAAACTTAATGAATTTCATAATTCACTATTTTCGTAACTACATTTAGATTGATATAGCTTGGTTAAGGGAATTGTGAAATTCACTCAAATAAATGAAGAAGGTGATTTTTAAATGAGAGAAGCTGTCATAGTTGAAGCGGTCAGGACCCCAATGGGGAAACGAAAAGGTTTGCTGCAACATATTCGTCCAGATGATTTAGCAGCAATTGTTTTAAAAGAGGTGGTCAATCGCGCAAATATATCAGCAGATTTAGTAGAGGATGTAATCATGGGGTGTGTTACGCAATCTGGTGAGCAGGCAGGGGATATTGCTAGAGTCGCAGCGCTTATTGCTGGTTTTCCAGATACTGTTCCAGGGACAACGATCGATCGTCAATGCGGATCAAGTCAGCAAGCAATCCATTTTGCTGCGCAAGCAATTTTAAGTGGTGATATGGATATTGTTATTGCCGGTGGTGTTGAAAGTATGTCCCGGGTTCAAATGGGTTCAAATTATCAAGGTGCATCACTAAGTGAGAACTTAACGAAACAATATGAGATCATTCACCAAGGCTTATCAGCCGAACGAATTGTAGATAAATGGGAGATGAGCCGTGAAGAGCTTGATCAATTTTCGTTAGAGAGCCATTTGAAAGCGGTTCAAGCACAAAAAGAGGGAAGATTTAAAAGAGAAATAGTCAAAGTTGAAGTAACCTTACCTGATGGCTCTGTAGTAACCGTTCATGATGATGAAGGGCCAAGACCAGATACGACTATTGAAAAGTTGAGTAGTTTAAATCCGGTATTTAAGAAGGATGGTAGTATTCACGCCGGGAACTCAAGCCAAATTAGTGATGGGGCCGGGGCCGTGTTAATCATGTCGAGAGAACGTGCCGAACAACTTGGATTGAAACCGAAGTTTAAGATTTTGACAAGAGTGGTCGTTGGTTCAGATCCAACACTTATGCTAACCGCCCCAATTCCGGCGACGGTAAAAGCATTAGAAAAGTCAGGATTAGCCATTGACGAGATTGATATTTTCGAAGTCAACGAAGCGTTCTCTTCAGTTCCGCTCGCTTGGTTAAAGGAGACAGGTGCCGATGCCAGCAAGTTAAATCCCAATGGTGGAGCAATCGCATTAGGACATCCTCTTGGTGCAAGTGGTGTTCGGTTAATGATTACGATGATGCATGAACTAGAACGAACAGGTGGGCGTTATGGTCTTCAAACCATGTGTGAAGGTCATGGAATGGCTAATGCCACAATTATTGAGCGTCTATAAAAAGTGATTTGGGGTGATCGTATGGAATCACCCTAAAGTTACAAAACTGAAAATTCAGTTTTATGATAACTATTAGAAGAAAGGAACATAGAACATGCTGAAAGGGATACGAATCATTGACTTTTCTCTTTACCTTCCAGGCCCATATGCAACCCTTCGTTTAGCAGATTTAGGAGCAGAGGTCATAAAGGTAGAACCTCCTGAAGGTGATCCTGCTCGTTTGTTAGGTGATAAAAAGAATGGAACTGGACTTGTTTTTTTGGCGAATAATCGCAATAAAAAAAGCATTACTTTAAACCTAAAAGATGAGAAAGATCAAAAACTAGCATTGGATTTAATAAAAGAATCAGATGTTGTGATTGAAAGTTTTCGTCCTGGAGTTGCAGAAAAGCTGGGAATATCCTATGAACAGCTTAAGAAAGTTCAACCGCAACTCATATATTGTTCAATATCAGGTTACGGTCAATCTGGAAGCATGAGTACACTTGGGAGTCATGATTTAAACTATATGTCACTTAGCGGAGCCCTTGCTCAACTAAAATCTGAAACTGGCGTACCTGTTCAGCCAACGAATACGTTTGCGGATCTAATTGCAGGAATCGCCGCAAATGAAGCGATTTTAAGCGCACTCATAGGTCTCGAACGTACAGGTGAAGGGTGTCATATTGATCTCGCTATCACTGATGTTATGGCTACATTGATGACAAACCACCTTTTAGTAGAACAAGAAAAGGGGAAGCAAGATGGGATTGCACCTCTTGGCGGAGAAACTATTTCATATAAGATTTATGAAACAAAAGCTAAACGTTTTGTGAGTCTAGCTGCTCTTGAAAAAAAGTTTTGGATAAATTTCTGTCTCGGTCTAGGTAGGGATGATTGGATCGATGCTCATCTCTCACTTGCTTCTGAAAAACATCCAATTTTTCAAGAATTGAAACAGCTATTTTTAACAAAAAGCTTAGAGGAATGGACACAATTTGGCTTAACTGTAGATTGCTGCTTAACGCCAATTTTGGAAACCGGAGAGCTTTCTAAATTCGAGTATTTTAACGAACGTGGCAGAATTGTTGATACAGACTGGGGGATAAGACAAATTTTAACACAGCCGCAAACCGTTATTGAGGATTCAACACCACCACCAGAAAAAGGTGAACATAGGGAAGAAATAGTTAATCTACTAAACTCATCTAAAGTTTTGAAAGGGGAAATGAAGTGATGATGAACGTTCCATTAACCGTAGGAGCTATGTTAGAGCGGGCAGAAAAATATTTTCCTAAAAAAGAGGTGATTTCAAGGACTTCCTCTCGTATCTCACGTTTTACGTATAAAGAAATTGGTCAACGAACACGTCGGCTTGCGAGTGCGTTAGAAACATTAGGTATTGCACAAGGTGACCGAGTGGGTACGTTGGCATGGAACCATCATCGGCATTTAGAAGTCTATTTTGCCGCACCTGGGATGGGAGCAGTGTTACACACGATTAATATTCGCCTATCTCCAGAACATATCACCTATATTATTAATCACGCAGAAGATAAAGTTCTTTTAATCGATGAGGATTTAATGCCTCTTATTGAACGAATTAAAGACCAATTGACGACCGTAAAGGCATTTATCATCATGACCGATAAGGATGAGTTACCAAATACAAATTTAACACCTGTCTACTCATACGAAGATTTGTTGAAAAAAGCAGACCCAGGTTACGAATTCGCTAGTGACATTGACGAAAATTCAGCAGCTGGAATGTGTTATACATCTGCAACTACAGGGAGTCCTAAAGGTGTCGTCTATTCCCACCGTGGCATTGTCTTACATAGCTATGCAATGGCGCTTGCTGATACGGCAGCACTTTCAGAAACTGATCGCTGTATGCCAGTAGTTCCAATGTTTCATGCGAATGCTTGGGGCTTACCGTTTGCAGCCACTTGGTTAGGGACGACACAAATTCTCCCGGGTCCGCAGTTTACACCAAAATTGCTTGCGCAGCTGATTGAAACAGAAAAAGTGACTATCACTGCAGGGGTGCCAACGATTTGGCTGGGGCTATTAAATGAATTAGAAAGTGGAAACTATGATACAAGTAGTGTTCGTGCAGTTTTATGTGGCGGTTCGGCAGCACCTCTTGGAATGATCCGCGCGTATGAGACAAAATATAACATGCCGTTTCTTCATGCTTATGGTATGACCGAAACAAGTCCACTTGTAACGCTCTCGAGATTAAAGAGTTATCAAACTGATCTACCTGAAGAGGAAAAACTACATGTTCGAGCGAAACAAGGTTTACTCGTACCAGGTCTTGAGATGAAAGTCGTCGGTGCAAATGGCGAGGTAGCTTGGGACGGAGAAGAAATGGGAGAATTACTTATTCGCGGCCCTTGGATTGCCGACAGTTATTATAATGATGATCGATCTGAAGAAGCGTTTAAAGATGGATGGCTTCATACTGGTGATGTTGTTAACGTTGATGAAGAAGGGGTTATCAAAATTGTTGACCGCACGAAGGATCTAATAAAAAGTGGTGGCGAATGGATTTCTTCCGTTGATTTAGAGAATGCTTTGATGGCACATGAAGCTGTATTTGAAGCGAGTGTCGTCGCAATTCCCCACCAAGAATGGCAAGAACGACCAATTGCCTGTGTTGTTCTAAAGGAAGGTTATCAGAATACAACCAAAGAAGATTTGCTGGAATTTTTAAAGCCTCAATTTGCAAAATGGTGGTTACCTGATGACATTGTCTTTTTGGAGGAAATCCCTAAAACATCAGTAGGAAAGTTTTTGAAACGGGCGTTAAGAGATAAAGTAAAAAATCATTTAGTCAAGTAGGAGGAGTAACCGAACGTAGTGGAGCGTTCGGTTATTTTGTATTGTGTTTCCATATACACCTTCAATTGATGGGTGCTAGGGTTCAATAATTTTTTGACTCAAGGAAGGATACATGGTGGGCGAGGTCAAATGACTTTTTTAGAGATAAAAAAATGAGTTCGCTTTTAATCTATGGGCGCCTTTTGCTTATTTTATAGATTGATTTAGATAGAATTAGAGTCCAGCAAACAATTTTTTTATAGGGTTATTCTGGCTTATGTTACAATAAGTGGAGACTGGTTGGACACTAGAAGATTACTAGAATTAGCTGTTCAGACATCGGGAAGAAAAACAATAAGGTGGTAGAGTAATGACATCTATTTTTGCTTTTGTAGAAAAATTTTCAAAGGAATTGGCTGAACTGGCTTATCGAATTGAAGAGCAATTATACGATCAACCTCAAGCTGCATTAATGCAGGGTCGTTTATTTAGTGAAGAGCTTGTGAAGCTGATTAGTAATGAAGAGGGAATTGAAGAAGTTTTTGGGCTTAAGCACGCGGAAAGAATACATAAGTTATACCGTCAAAATGCAATTGAAGAAGACCTATATATGAAATTAGAATTGGTTAGGAAGAAAGGAAATAAAGCAGTCCATGATCTCAAGGAAGCGGAAATTATCGATGTACTGCAGGTCCACCAGTACTTGTATGAGCTAAGTGTTTGGTATATGCAAGTGTATGTCAGCTACGATTTTGAAGCACCTAAATATGAGTTACCTCTAAAGAAGACTGTAGAAAACACCGATCTGGACACCTTAATTAAACCATATTTAGAACAGGCGTATCAAAAAATTGATGAGATGTGGAATGAGGTTAACCAACAACTTCAAGCGTTAAGAGCCGAAAAAGAGCTTGCAGAACCTTCAATAAAGACGAATAAAGTGCCAACGATAAAAGGGACTTTAGTGATCAAAGAGAAAGACATGTTATATAAAACGTTTTATAAAAATAATTTTATTTTAACAAACGAAACAACGAAGGCTGCAGAATTTGAGCATGGTAGTAATAAAGAAGTTGTTTACTTACTACCTAATAAAAAAATAAGTATCGTACTAAACCCAGAAACAATTGCAGAAGACCTTAAAACTAGTGAACGCGTTAGCCACAGTACGGCACTAAGAAGATTCCCTAAGCAAATAAGGAATGGAAAAACGCCGATTAGCTATGGTTATTCGTTTAAATTTAAAACGAAAATTGAATTAGATCAATTTTTACAAAGTTTTGGAGGTGCCCTTGATGAACTCAATTAAAAATATTTATTGCGTTGGGAGAAATTACGCCTTACATGCTAAGGAATTAAATAATGAGGTACCAACTTCGCCGTTTTTGTTTTCTAAACCTACACATGCTTTAGTCGAAGCAAATGGACAAGAAGTAGCGCTGCCTTGGGAAAGAGGAGCGGTTCATTATGAAGTGGAATTAGTGATAAAAATAGGAAAAGCATATGAAAAAAATATAAAGGTTGATGATATAGTCGAAAGTATGGCGATCGGCATTGACTTTACCCTACGTGATGTTCAAAGTGAGTTGAAAAAGAAGGGGTATCCTTGGCTATTAGCAAAAGGCTTTCCTAACTCTGCCTTAGTAAGCAAATTTATCGAATTTCCAGGTGAAGAGGCGTGCAAAGAGACAAATTTCGCATTGTTAAAAAACGGCGAACAAGTGCAACTAGGGAACATCAAAGATTTACTGTTTGATTTACAAACGATTATTGATTTCACTGCAGAACACTTTGGTTTAGCTGAAGGAGATATCATCTTACAGGAACACCCGAAGGAGTAGGCCCAGTTAGTGATGGAGATCAATTTTCCCTCTTGTGGGGAGAAGAAGTATTAGGAGAAAGTAGAGTTTTATTGAGGTAATATAGTACTAAAAATCTACCTTGGAAATAGTTAAACTTCGAGAGTTCACTTTCTTTTATCTAAAGAATTGTTCACTCATATTTACATCGTGTGTTTTGAAAATGAACTTGGCGAAAACCTTTCACCGATAAAAACCATTGAACAAGAAAGAAAACAACTAGTCCAAATAATAAGTAGTATACAAAAAACAAGGTTTCAAAAAAGTGACGAATGTAAGAGGTGGCATGAGTAGTTGGGGAGGTTAATCTAGCTTTCTTCTCTAGATAATGCTGCTAACGACTGATAGACTAGGTTGTTAGATATTCATTTTAAGGTCGTGAGCAGCACTTTCATTGCCAAAAATCCAACGATTAGCTAAGATGGTTTTATTTTTCTAATTGAAGGCGATTTGACCGTTTTTGTAAACTAATGAGGTGGAGGAAAATGAATTTGCCCTCCACCTCATTAGTTTACAAACTTCATGCTAATTTTGAAGAGGAAAGATGCTTGGAAATGGTCATATTGCTAATGGAATAAAAATGGCTGTTGAGACATTCTCAACAGCCTGTAATGAGGAATACCAAATCTTAGGCTTCTTAATTTACTTTAGTTCACATTAAGTGTGCCACCAATAATTTCTTGTTCTCGTGCACCTTTTTTGACATACGCAATAACTTGGTACCTTCCTTGAGATAGAGCTTGACCGTTAATAGTCATATCCCAAGTAATACCATATGAACCAGCAGATAAATTTGTGCCATGAGGTATCTCTGTTAATAATTGGCCTGTCGCTTCACTACGTACACGTACAGAGAATACGTCTGCTCCTACAGGAAGACTTACGTTACCTACAATATTCCCTCCAGAAATAGCGATATTTTGCCACGATGCTAAACTGATATTACTTGGTACTTGAACGAATAAAATTGTTGGTACTTCTACCTGTTTATTACCATAGCTCAAGAGAAATGTACCTTCATAGTAACCTGGTTTAAGGTTTTTTGCATCGACTTGAACATTAAAGTTTAGTTCCTGAGTTTTTCCTGGTTGGACCTGTAAATTATTACTCGTCATCACTTTAATTCCTTCGTGACCTTTGAAATCAATTGAGAATCTTTGACGTTCTGTTGAAATATTATGAACTGTAAAGCTTTGGTTTCTTACTTCTCTACCACCATCTTTAGTGAAGATGCCAAACGAGTGACTTCCTGGTGTAACAAGTACATCGGTATTTATTGCATCAAGTACCCGAATACTTCCAGCACCTTGACTGTTATGTGGATAAAGGTTTCCGTTTGCATCGTATAGGTTCTCGGCTGTATTCATTAATGCTGCTTTAACAAAATCTACACTCCAATTTGGGTGCGCTTCTAAAATAAGCGCTGCTGCTCCAGCGACATGTGGAGCTGACATACTCGTTCCTTGGAAGGCTGCATATCCGTGTGTATGTGGACCTGAAGAGTGGTGCAAAGGTACAGTACTTACAATCGCAACTCCAGGTGCTGAAACATCTGGTTTAATCATCCAATTCCCCATAACCGGGCCACGAGATGAGAAGTTTGCCATCGTCTCACCAACGGCCTTATCAAAAACAATGTCAAATGAAATTGTGTTGTTACCAGCGGCTAATTCAGCAAGTAATTTTTGCCCATCTTCTTGTGTCAACATAATCATCGGAATAGCAGTACCAGGAACCTCTGGTTGAACCCCTGCGACATTGTTATAGATAACGGCTCCAATTGCACCGCGATCTTTTGCGTTTTGTGCTTTGTCAACGAAAGGATAATCACCACGACTCATTAAGGCAATCTTCCCCTCAAGGTCTTTGCCTGCAAAATGAGCATCAGTTCCGGCAAGACCAACATCTACAAGTTCGTATTCACCATTATTTAAAGCGAGTAGAGCTTCTTCAGAAGGGTAGCCCATGACTGCACTACTTGGATAATTTACACCTTCAGAAGTGAAAATATCAGCACTAAATAAATTATAGGGTAACATAGTTGCTCCAACAGAAATCGCTTGACGTGAAGTACCAGGTGACCCAACAGTCCAGTCATTAGGACCACTGTTTCCGTTAGATGTTACTGCTACAACACCATCAGCCATTGCACGGTCTAGGGCAAGACTCGTTGCAAAGTCTGGGTTATTTGTAGAGTTACCTAAAGACAAGTTCATAACATCAGCGCCGTCTAACACAGCACGCTCAATTCCGGCGATTACGTTTTGGGTAGTTCCGCTTCCACCTGGTCCTAATACCCGATAGGCTAATAACGTTGCATCTGGTGCAACACCTTTAATTTTTCCGTTTCCTGCAATCGTACCAGCAACGTGTGTTCCGTGGTTTGTTCGACGACTTAAAGTTCCTGTAATCGTTTCTTGTGGATCTGCATCGTTACTCACAAAATCCCAACCTAAATAGTCACCAAAAGCGTGGGCAAGATCTGGATGTGTATAATCGACCCCAGTATCAATAACGGCTACTGTAATCCCTTTACCAGTAAAACCAGCATCCCAAGCATCATTTGCTCCAATGAAAGGTGCACTGTCCATCATCATAGGACTAAATGCTTCAGGATCCAACAGTTCTGCTTCATCAATAGAGGAAACCTGATATGTTACATTTTCATATACAGCTTTTATCCCTGAAATAGCTGAAAGATGATGTAGTTGATCTCCAGCAATTTCTAACGAAAACCCAGAAAATACATGATCGTATTCTCTGTTTACTTTTACAGAGGCTACTTTCTCAATTTGCTCAATAATGCTTTGGCGCTCAGCCTCTAATTGTTCCTTGTCTGATAAGTCCCATTATGTTTTGCTTCTAGGATAGATACTTCCTCAAGTTCCACAATTACAGTTACAAGATCAGAAGATGTTCCGTCAACTTCTAAGAAAAAATTAGGCTGAGTGGGTTGTTCTGCTCTAACAATCCCTCCTAAACTTGCAAAACTCGAGAAAATTAATGTGAAAATAATTGAGTAAATGAAAAATACATTCGGTTTTCTGATCGACATCAAAACATCTCCTTTCCATTTTTTATTAGTTCTTCAAAGGGGTTACATAAAGACAGACAGAGCAAATGTGGTGAATTTTAATAGTTATGTATATCCTCCTTTCTCGGCCAAATTCTAAACAAGCCAATGTACTATTTAAATTTATATGGAAAGGGTTAAGTCGTCAATTTATTAAGAATATTAAGAAAATTAAAAACGGGATTATCTTAAAATAATAATGATTTTCATTTGGATTGTCTCCTGAACTTCTCTGAAATGCTAATAAAATTAACTGTTAAGATTAGTTTTGGGAATTAGAATGAGAAGAAGTTACTAAAATTATAGTATTCTTAGTATAATAATAGGATTTCGAATAAAGTATTGAAATTTGTATTAAAAAAGATGATTTAAGCTAAATTTGGCTATTAGTGTAATAGGCTTTGTCGAACGTTTTTGATAAATTTACTATTTCGGTGTTAAATACCTATTTGAAAGTACCAAAATATAGGTCTTATGTATTAGCTGAATACTTCTTTTTATTGTTAAGGCTAATCAAAATGTACTAGTGTCGAATTTTAAGATAGAGTAGAGATCTTCCTAATCTACGTTAAAGCTTCACAGCGGCGGGGGTCAGACCCCGATGAGTTAATCTCAAGCCACCAACTTTTTTGAGATGAATTATATTTTTTGACAAACCTTTTGTCTGATAAATGTAAAGCTCTGGATTTGTATAATAGTTAATACAAAAAAATCCCACGTTATTCAACAATGAAATGGAAGGGAAGTAGGAAAAGTGAGGATGGTAGATTTCCCATTATTTGATATAGGGAAATAATTTCTAAAAAACAGTGGTTGGTAAAGGGAACAAAACATCGCACTTAAGTTTTTGGGATGACTATACAGAAACTAAATATGATCATGGAGAGCACACAAATAAGGATTAATCACACTACAGCAGTATAACTAATCCGTTTGCTTTTTCTATTCTTCAACCGTACATAATTTGATGGATGAGTGTGACTTCTAAAATGACATTGCACTTATACCGCTTTAAAGCTTTACTGCGGTGGGGGTCAGACCCCAAATTTATTCAATCTAACATCTTCACACAATTTTCTCTTTTCATTATCGCTTCATTAGTTTAATATTGTAAAGCGTGGCGTTAATTTCACCACCGATGACAAGGATGAGGCCACTTAGGAAAAACCAGAGCATTAAAATGATTACACCACCTAAACTTCCGTAGGTTGCTGTGTAATTGTTGAAGTTCTCTACATAGATTGAAAACCCCAGGGAAATAATTTGCCAACTAATCGTAGCCACTAACGCGCCGTAAATGACTTGGCGTGGGGCTAATTTTCGATTGGGAGCAATCATGTACAAAAGCATCAGTACGGCGGTCATTGTGACAACACCGATGATCCAGCGCAGACGATTTAAAATCGTATATGTTTGTTCAGGAAGAGCGAATAGTTGGTCAATACCATTTATAATGACATTTCCAAAAACCGGAAGAAGTAACGTTACGAAAAATACAGTTACCATTCCAAGTGTCAAAAAAATCGACATCAATCTGATCTTTATAAAAGAACGAGTTTCATCAATGTTATGGGCGCGATTTAGCGATCGAATTAGTGCATTGATACCGTTAGATGCTGTCCATATTGTAGCTAAAATACCAAAGGATAATAGGCCGCCTTTAGGTTCAACGAGAACTTCTAATACGGTTTCAGTAAATAATTCAGCTAATTCAGGAGGAGCATAGTCGTGTACAAAATTGTAAATTTGTACGGAATTCAGTGGTAAGTATGGTACTAAAGATAAAATAAAAATAAGTAATGGAAAGATTGATAGCATAAAATAAAAGGCGAGTGTAGCAGCCCAATCTTGAATAGGGTCTTTTTTTAGTTGCTCATAAAGCTCTTTTATAAATAAATGATTTGTACTCAAGGAAAAGCACCACCTTATTTCTACTATTGATTAGTAAATTCCCTAAATTTTATTTTTCATACTAATAGAAGGAGTTCATAATATGATTGTTTCTACATAAGTAGCCGAATGACCTGTTTTTATATAGTATTTAGAATATTTATAATTTTTATATTTTATTGAAGGGGATTATGCACTATAATCAATTTATGAAGTTTTTCCTTCATCTATATAGAAAGGAGTTATCATGGAGCAAAAAACATTGACTTCAATTATTAAAGAGAATTTTTCGGCATTATCCGTTGGTCAAAAAAAGGTTGCCGAATATCTAATGCTTCACCAAGATGAATCGGCGTTACTTACCGCTTATCAAATCGGTCGAAGGGTGGGCGTAAGTGAAACGACAGTTATTCGGTTCGCATATGCACTCGGCTTCAGCGGATTTTCACAAATGCAAGAAAGCATTCGTAAAGATTGGCTTACGAATAAACAGGCGATGGCAGGAGAAGGCGATCTAGCTGAAAAAGAGTGTAACGATGAAGATAAACTGTTCACGGCGGTAGTAGATCAAGAAAAATTACTTTTACAACAGCTATTGCATCAAGTGAATACAGAGGATTTATGGAAAGCAGTTGACCAGTTAATTGCAGCAGATAGAATTTTTATTGGGGGAATTGGCAGTTCTTATGCAGCAGGCTATTGGTTTTATTACACGTTAAATCAACTTCGAGAAAACGTATTCATCTCAAACCCTACTGGTTTTTTGACTGAGGATCTTTGTGAATTAACCGAAAACTCAGTAGTAGTCATTTTCTCGTTTCCACGTTACAGAAAGGAAACCGTTGAATTAGCAAACCTTGTTCAAAAAGTACAGGCAAAAATTATTGCCATTACGAACAGACAATTGTCACCAGTCGGTCAGGTTGCGGCGCTTACACTGACGACGGAAGAACAGATGGAATCAGGGCATCATTCCATTGCTTCGGTGATAAGTTTGTTGGAAATAATTATCGCTGGTATCCATAAACGTGACCATGATAGGATTAGGAAGCGACTGCAAAAATTAGAATTACTCTATAATGAACAAGAACTTTTCTTAGAATAATTTATTAGTATTTTTATATAAGGGGGTTCATTTTACATGAACGGATTAACGAAAGACAAGAGTCAAAATAAAAAAGTACAATTGCCAGCACATAGCACTCAAGATTATTTGAAATTTATTTTACCGTCATTAGTCGGTTTACTGTTATTTTTAGTGCCGATCTCTTCAGGCGATAGTGTCACGATTCCGGTTGCTTTCTTAGCGAATGAATTAAACTCGCTATTAGGAAATGCTGTTCCAACGATTACAGTGATCCTCCTTGCCGTATCCGTACTAGGATCTATAATCGCAGTTGTATTGAAACCCGATGTGATTACGAGAAATTATTTTCTAAATAATCTACTAAATGTTTCTGTTTTTTGGTTGATAGCTCGGATTTTAGGATTAATCTTTGCGGTCATCACCGTTTATACATGGGGACCAGAATGGATCTCGTCTGAATATACAGGTGGACTATTAATGTATGACTTGATCCCAATCCTATTAACTACGTTTCTATTTGCAGGATTGTTCTTACCGTTACTATTGAATTTTGGCTTACTTGAGTTTATTGGTGCTTTATTAATAAAAATAATGAGACCAGTTTTTACACTACCAGGACGTTCATCATTAGATTGTTTAGCATCGTGGGTAGGGGATGGTACGATTGGTGTTTTATTAACAACTAAGCAGTATGAAGAAGGTTATTATACGAAACGTGAAGCGGCTGTTGTAGCAACGACATTTTCAGTAGTTTCAATTACGTTTACGATTGTTATTATTCAGTATTTAGACTTAGGTCATTATTTCGGAGAATATTATTTTACGATTATTTTAGCTGGACTTGTTGCAGCGATTATTATGCCACGCATTCCACCATTATCTAAAAAAGCCAATACTGGTTACGAAGGTACTGAGTTGAAAGCTGAAAATCTAATTCCAGCCAATACCTCAATGGTCAAATGGGGTTTAAACCAGGCTATTACAAAAGCGAAGACGAACAAAAGCGCTAAGACAATTGTTAGGGAAGGGTTTCAAAATGTTATTGATATGTGGGTAGGGGTCCTTCCAATTGTAATGGCTATCGGTACGGTGGCATTAGTTATTGCAGAGCATACGCCAGTTTTTACAATTCTAGGAAAGCCTTTTGAGCCGATTTTAATGTTCCTACAAGTTCCTGAAGCACAAGCAGCCGCTCAAACGATGGTAGTTGGATTTGCGGATATGTTTCTTCCAGCCGTTATCGGAAGCGGAATTGAAAGCGAAATGACGAGATTCATTATTGCCTGTGTGTCAGTGACCCAGCTTGTTTATATGTCTGAAATGGGTGGTTTACTGTTAGGTTCAAAGTTGCCAATCAGCATCAAAGATTTAATTTTAATCTTCCTACTACGCACACTTATTACGTTACCAATTGTCGTCGGGGTTGCGCATCTTATTTTTTAATTGATGAAGGAGGTTTATTCTTTGAACTTATCAACGTTAGAAATTCGTCCCCTTCAATCGATTGAGGAATTAGAAATCGTAAAAAAATTAGAAGAACGTATTTGGAGTATAGATGATGCTGTACCTGTCAATCAAACAGCTGCAGCCGTTAAAAATGGTGGCCTCGTTCTCGGGGCCTTTATACATATGGAACTAGTCGGATTCCAATATAGTTTCCCAGGCTTTAATGGCAAAAATATATATCTTGTTTCGCATAGCTTAGGGATTCACCCCGATTACCGAAAATATGGGATAGGTGAAAAACTTAAATGGGCACAGAAAAAAATGGCGCTAGAATTAGGCTACGAGCTCATCACTTGGACGTACGACCCATTAGAAACGGTGAATGGCTATTTAAATTTGCACAAACTCGGAGCGGTTTGCTCTACGTATATAGAAAATGCCTACGGTGAAATGGCGGACAATCTGAATGCAGGACTTCCAACCGACCGTTTTTTAGTTGAGTGGGAGATTAAAAGACCATGTAATAAGAAGACTGAGCTGATAGATATTGACCAGCCATTGACAATTTCTACGAGTCTACAAGATCAATTTCTTGTTCCTGGTAAAATTGATTTGGGTCAAAATCAAGGGACAGTAGTTATACCGGTCCCAGGTAATTTTCAAGAAATGAAGAATTGTGATTTTCCGCTAGCCCTAAAGTGGCGGAACGTAACCCGAGACGTTTTTAGTCATTACTTACGTTTAGGATGGGTCGTAACGGACCTAATAAAAGATTCTAAACAGGATCATCAATATTTGTATCTTTTAGAAAAACGAGAGAAGTAAGGAGACTTTTGAATGGAGATTAAGAGCATTGTTTTAAGACATGTAAAAATGGAGCTTTTGACTCCTTTTACAACAAGTGTAGGGACAGAGGTTGATAAGGATTTTCTTATAGTTGAGGTTATCTCTAAAAGTGGTTTATCTGGTTGGGGTGAGGCCGTCTCAATCATAGAGCCTATCTATAATGAGGAAACAGTAAAGACGAATTGGCACATGTTAGAGGATTTCTTAATTCCACTAGTTTTGAAAATGAGATAGATCACCCTGATCAAATTTCGGACCTATTTAACCCGATCCGTCGAAATTATAATGCTAAAGCAGCTCTAGAATGTGCCATTTGGGATCTTTATGCCAAAGAGAATAATTTATCTTTAGCTAGTGCGCTTGGTGGTGTCAAAGACAAAATCGAAGTAGGTGTTAGTGTCGGGATTAAAAATTCTCTTGAAGACTTACTACAGCAGGTAAAGGTGTATGTGAACGAAGGTTATAAACGAATTAAAGTGAAAATTAAACCAAGCTGGGATGTTAAGGTTATCAAAGCTATCCGACGTGAATATCCGAATATCCAGCTGATGGCGGACGCAAATTGCGCATACACTTTAGCCGATATTGAGCATCTACAAAATTAGATGAGTTTAAGCTAACGATGATAGAACAACCTTTGGACAGCGATGACATTATTGATCATGCAAAACTTCAAGCTGAATTACAAACTCCTATTTGTCTTGATGAAAGCATTCATACTGTGGAAGATGCCCGAAAAGCGATTGAACTTGGAAGTTGCAAAATCATTAATTTAAAAATTGGTCGTGTTGGCGGTTTGACGGAGACGAAGAAGATTCACGATTTATGTGAAAAGCATCAAATCCCAGTTTGGTGCGGTGGAATGCTTGAAGCTGGAATTGGTCGCGCGCACAATATTGCGATCACATCCCTTGCTAACTTTACACTGCCGGGCGATACCGCCCCTTCAGCACATTACTGGAAACAAGACATTATTACACCGGAAGTTACTATGCAAGATGGCTACATTCATGTACCAACTAGCCCTGGAATTGGCTATGAACCAAACCGCAAACGAATAAATGAGCTAACACTCCATAGTAAAACGTTTATGTAATTTATATTGGAAAGAAAAGGGGTCTGACCCCCACTGCGTTAAAGCTTTAACGCGCTGGGGGTCAGACCCCTTTTCTTCTTCTATTTCACTCGGAAGTGGCATACCTTGAATTAAAAATATACCACCAACAGGGAATTGGATCAGGGGGGAACCGATATGAGAACATTTTTATTGGTGGAGGACGAACGGATTTTAGCTAAAAACATCGCATTTTTCTTGGAGCGGGAAGGCTATCAGGTTGATATAGTTTATGATGGAGAGGCTGGATGGAAAGCTGTAGGCTCAAAAGCATATGATTTGATTTTGTTGGATTGGACCATCCCGAAAAAGGACGGTTTAGAATTGTGTAAACAAATCCGAAAAGAGTCTAATGTGCCGATAATCATGATTACTGCTAAAGGTGAAATATTTGATAAGGTCATCGGATTAGAAGTAGGTGCAGATGATTATATTGTAAAGCCATTCGACCAACGGGAATTATTGGCTAGGATTCATGCTTTATTACGACGGAATGACACGACACGTGCTGACCAACGTAGCGAACAGTGGCTACATTATGAGGGAATAAATTTGGACCGTGAAAAACTACTGATCAGTTTTAACAATCAAACGATTCCACTTACTGCGAATGAGTATAAACTATTAGAAATTATGATCAAGAAACCAACGAATGTTTATTCAAGAGAATTTTTATATGAACAGGTCTGGGGAGGGATACTAGCGTATAGTGAACGAACTGTTGATGTGACCATTAGTCGCTTGCGTAAAAAAATACTGGAGCTTACAGGTGAAAAATATTTTTATGCCATCAGAGGTATGGGGTACAGATTTGTGGAAAGTCATGAAAATTCAATACCAATTGTGGTTAATTTACTCCTGTGTATTTATCTGTGTGACTCTTGTCGTATACATGGTTGTATCAAGAACGTATGAGCATCGTTTACAAGTAGGGTACGAGCAAGTCTCGATTACTCAAGGCACAACTATTCTTAATCAATTCAAAGAAACATATCCTTATTCTCCTAATCGCAGTATTGGGTATCTTCGAACGTACAGTGAACAGATAAATAGTAGGTTGATCATGTTGGACGAAGAAAAAAAGGTGTATGTGGACAGTTTTAATCAACTTGTTCCAAATACAATTTTACATCTGACGATACTAAAAAAAGAAACTGTTCCTGGTTCAATTTTTTCAAACACAGAAGCATTCGGCTATGTTCAATATACATTACTTCCTTTTCAGACAGGAGAGAGTAAGGGATATCTTTTAATGGTTCAAGATGCAAACGAATTGTTTGCTGAGGTAACGTCTTTTCAGAGATGGATGATCCAAACGTTACTAATTGCAGTTTTTTCCTTCTTCATGATTTCCTATATTGTCTCAACTTGGTTCTCAAAACCCATCCGTCAAATTATTACTCAACTAAAAAAAATCACCCCACAAAAAAGAGTCTTTTCAGTAAAACATCAGCGCCAAGACGAAGTTAAAGCATTAATTGATGCTATTAAAAATATGGTTGAAGAATTAAATTTATATGATGATAGACAAAGACGATTTTTGAGTACTTCATCACATGAACTTAAAACGCCTTTAACCACCATGCAGCTAATCGTGGAGAATTTACCCTATGTACGCGAGCAAGAAGCATTATATGGTGAATTTGTACAAGACCTTGCCTTCCAAGTTAAAAAAATGCAACGCCTAGTTGACCAATTACTAAGGATTAATTCTATTTGGGACGATAAATGCAATAAAGAATTGATAAATATACATGATATACAAGAACATCTCCTAGATTCCTTTCAATATATAGCCCTTGGAAATGAAATCGAGTTAAAATTTGACCTTGAACCTCTCGAATTTTATGTCGATCGTGAATTATTTTATCGCGCACTTGAAAACCTCGTTTCAAATGCGATTCGATATTCACCAAAAGGGAGGCAAGTAAAAATCACTTCGAAACGTGAAAAAGGATGGAATAAGATTAGTATATGTGACCATGGAATAGGTATAGGAACAGAAGATCTCCCTCATATTTTTGAACTGTTTTTCCGGTCGAATGATGCAACGGAATGGAATCAAGATGGTACAGGTTTAGGGTTAACGATCGTTAAGCAAATAGTGGATTTGCATAATGGGAGGATAGAAGTTTATTCTTTGAAAAATCAGGGGACGTGTATCAATTTGTTTTTTAACTAGGCTGTTAACGGTGAAATATGGTTTATTAAATGATTTATTTTCCATAAGGCCACTATGTTAACGAAAAAATTCTTTAAGTAACAAAAATGTTACATTCAATAAACTTTCATGATACAAATCGAAACTATAGTATAAGTAGGATAGCTTATAGCTAATCTATACATCTTACAAGGGGGTTATTATAAGTGAAAAAATTAATTTCCTACCTACTAATTACTCTATTATCTAGTCTTTTGTTACTATCGGCTTGCGTGCAGGAAATTCCTGCTCCAGATCCTGATGTAAAGGATCCAGTAGAGGAAAATCCAGGTCAAGACTCGGATAACGTACCAGAACCTGAAGTAGAGGAACCAATTGACGAAGGGAATTTGTCTCCAACACCTGAAGAAAAATACGAAGCTCATCAAATTGTACTCTATTTTTCAGATAATGATTTAATGGGGACTTATCGAGTTGAAAAAGAAATAGTTGTTAGGGAAGGCGATCAAATCGAAAAGGCTGCACTTGAAGCTTGGTTAAAGGGACCTGATCACGATGAGTTAATGGGATTAATCAACTCAAAAGTTATTATTGAATATATAGAAAATTTTGGTGGAGTTGCTCATGTTAGTTTTTCAAAAGAGATAACAGAACTGAATTTAGGCTCAAGTGGGGAATTATTGTTTGCTGAACAGCTAGCGATGCTCATGCAACAATTTGGATTTGAGCAAACACAAATTTTAGTCGAAGGAAGAGTCGGTGAAAGCTTACTAGGACATCTTTATACAGGCGAACCAATTGCCGCCAATGACCCTGAGAGCTACTTATGGGTAGACGAAAAAATTTCTCGAGAGATTGTATTACAGAACGTCGCTTTCCGTATTTTTGAACCTAGCCCAGGAGCCGAAGTGAAAGATCGCATAGTAGTAAGGGGATTAGCTAGAGTTTATGAAGGGACTATCATGTACGAATTTGAGGATGGTCACTTTATTTTAGCAGAAGGTTTTACAACTGCTAGTGAGGGTGCCCCAGGCTGGGGAGAATTTGAGATTATCATTGAGTTAGACGAAGTGTCTAAATATTCAGGAACGGTCATTCTCTATGAAGAAAGTGCCAATGACGGATCAAGAAGGCATGAACTAAAAATACCAGTGAAGGTAAAATAAATTAGGGAATGAGGGGGTCTTTTTTGGGGTCTGACCCTCACTGCGTTAAAGCTTTAAATCACTGGGGGTCAGACCCCAAAAAAGACCAAAAACACAAAAAAACAAAAAGAAACTGCTCCTAATCATTAGGAACAGTTTCTTTTTGTTGATTTATGTAAATCGCAAACCTAGGTACGAACTAATCATCCTTGCGTTACTCCTTCAACGACTCAGAAAAAGTGGCCCTTTACACAAGAAAAGTGTCCTCCTTATGGCTGCTTCCTTCCGGATCTGACCCGTTCGTAGGTTTTTCTTTGTAAAAGATTTTTTCGTCAACATCACATCCAAAGTACTGACCAAACATGATTAGACCTTCTCTAGGAATTCGACCCTGCTATAGCGGATTGCAGGTTACAAGGCGCCGCTACTTCCCCGTCTATTACGATGTCTTTCAATGAATAATTAAATTTTACTATGAATTATAACCATTGTACATATTAAACAGTTGGTATTAGAGGGTAATCTTACCTTCAAAACGCTCCATAGGAAGAAAATCTTCATCAGTTGAGTTCTAAAAGTCTTGGACATATCAATTTTAGTTTTAACCTTACTCACTATGCCAAATCATTTAAACCCCAGAATGGTAATTATTGTGGCAGAATTGGGCACATTAAGAAAAAATATGGGGAGGTAAACATGAAGAAATTACTATTACTCACAACTTGTGTTGGTTTTATTTTAACTGGCTGTGGTATTGAGAATTTAACTAAAACTCCTAGTGTTGAGGAGTTCGCCGACCATAATCGAGAAAATGTAACTATCAAGAAAAGTAATCATGCAGATGAAGCGATCCTTGATGAGATGGTTGAAGTACCTATCGGAGGAGTTATCGAAACAGAAGCTGGCAGATTTACTTTGGTTAGAAAAACAGAAGTGAATGAATGGTTTTATTCAGGTCCATTAAAAGTAACAATTCCAAAAGTGAAAGTGGTTCATGCTTTTCCTGAAAATGAGTTGCAAACAAAAATGAACTCGGATGAATTTAGTTACGTAACTGTCGCGCTAGATATTGAAAATCTTAGTGACGAGGAAATTGCCTGGTTCCCTGAGCAAGCTAGTTTGATTTTAAATACGGGAGAAGAGGTTGAGGTTGCCGATCTATTTTTAAGCGATAATTTAGGCGGCACTCTCATAGAAGGTATGATTAAAACCGGATCGCTAGTTTTTGTCATCGATCGAGGAGATGCAGCAGATATCGAATGGATCAGACTACGAATTAATGGCCCATTAGATCAAAATGATATTCAAGTTGGTGCAAACTTAGATATTCGAATTGACTTATATTCACTATAATTTCCTTGGGTCTCCTCAACGAAAGTCCACTTCGAGGATATATCTATCGAAAAGGGATCATTCCAATAAAATTGAATGATCCAGGTGAGACGTATTTACCTAGCTGACCCTCAATACGTTAATCCTTTAACGCGTTGGGGGTCAGACCCAATGTCATCAAGTTAGTGTTACAGAAATTTACAAATAGTATTTCTCTAGAAATAGAACGGTATATTTGTTTCTATTTCGGTAATTAAATTACTAAAAAAGACAATAGGATGCCCGGGCGATGATAATTAATTTTTTTCATCTCCCTGGCTTTTATTTTTTAGTTATTTCTTAGTTAGATGCAAGTCTTTCTGTTCATACAATTCTTATTCGCTTTTAAGCTTTTTCGACGAATGAATTTCCTTCCAGGCCTTTTGGGGACCTTGTTTCGAATAATTTCTCCCAATATCTTTCGATACATTACTAACCGTAATTCCTCAAACTTTTCTAGAAGTATTTCTAGTAATTTGTCCTTGATTTTCCCAATTAGAATGTTGATATTTACAGTATATTGATGCTTGAGCTTCTTAGTCGAATGTTCTATTGCTATTAACTCATCTGCCTCTTGTTTAACCAATGAGACCATATTTGCTAGAAACATTGAAGCATAAAAATCTTGTTCAATAGTATCCTGGGAATCTCCTGTGAATTTCTGTATTTCTAGCTTGTTCTTTAACTCATCGTATTTAACTTCAATCCCCCATCGTTTAAAATATAGTGACTTAAATTGTTTTACATCTATCGATGTGTCCATTAAATTAGTTACTAAAATTTCTTCGATTCCTGAATCCAACTCAAACTTTATGACCCTTAAAGTAATCTCCCTTCCTTGTTTCTCAAACCTAATGGTTTGATCGGATAATGATGAGTCTATCTTATTTTTGTAATACTTATTAGGAATTCTAATGACGAATTTGGTGTTTACACTCATCAAATAAAAGAAAAAATCAATGGAAGGATATCCACGATCAAAGAGAAGTAAATCGTTTTTAAATCCACTATCTCTTAACATTTCTATCAATTGTATAGCCACTTCTCGTTCTGGTGCTGTACATTTTGTAATTAATGCTTTAACTATTATGTTATTTTCGATATCATATATACAGGATGTCATTCCTCGTGCAAGCTCGACCGACGTGCCTTTCGCTGAGTTATAGACATCCCTTAATTTTTTTGAGTTATTTATCTCTAAAATAGCAGCGTCTATTGCACATAATCGATATCCCATATAGGTTTTATGTCCTCCCTGTTCATAAAACCAATCCGCTATCATATTGAATAAATACATAAATGCCTCAGGCTTAATCTTCCTTCTTGCCGCTGAAAAACCTTGCTTGCTTATTGCAACCTTCTCCTTATCAATTACTTCGAAGAAGTTGTCCAACTCATATTGAAGGCTTTTCCTAACGAAATTTAACATAAACAGGATCGTAGTCTTGAAACTTAACTTGTTTTTCCCCTCACGAGTAAAATAACCCGGTTTAGCCCTTGCTTCACACATGAAAATAAAATCATCCAACACTTCCTGAGTTAATTTAACCGCTTCTAAAAACCTACTTTTTCGCAAAAAAATCACCACTTAATCGAAAGATATACCTAGTAATTGGTATTCAAATCGATTATTGTGGTGATTTTAAAAAGTCAAGAGAACATAATGTTTTATTTTTAATCCCTTACATTTTTTGTAAAGTTAAGTTAATGACATTGGGGTCAGACCCCCTTAAGAGTTCTTAATCCCATCCAAGTATTCCACGACCTTTTGCTGGAGCTCGGCGACTGATTTACCGGTAATGTTTTTTCCGTTTATAAGTGCAAATGGGTGTACTAAGCATTGACCACAATAGTTTAGACACAGATCATCTGCGACTATGACATTTTCGAGTTGTTTTAAATAATTGATCAAATCGTTTAACTCGCCTTTAAAGTTATGGGGGCAAAATTTTATCTTTACTGTCATCATGAAATCACCTCGAAAACTATATATTGTGATTATAGAGTGCAAGAAAATAAGTTTGCAAGAATACAAGTGAAAGCTATAACGTTTTAGCGTGATAAATTATCTTGTCCTATCCACCGAGAATACTTTATTTGTTTACAGAGTTTAAGCGTTTATGTAAGCGCTTGCGTTGGATTATTTAGAATATTAATATTATTTAAAAGGTGTAAATAGTATAAATTATTAAAGGGGGATAAAAGTATGACACAAGAAGTAACCAATACAAGTAACAAGGAGAACAGCTTTGAAGTAGAAAGTTTTCATCATATGGAGATTTATACAGGAAATGCGAAGCAATCTGCTTATTTTTTCTGTAATGCTTTTGGGTTTCAAATTAAGGCGTATCGAGGACTTGAAACAGGGTGTCGTGATCGAGTTTCCTACGTACTTGAACAGGGAGACATTCGCTTAGTCATTACAGGTTCATTGTCAGACCAAACGGATATTTCTTCTTTTGTGAAGTTGCATGGTGATGGTGGTAAGGATATTGCCTTAAAGGTTGCTAATGTTGATGAAGCCTACCACGGAGCCATTGCTCGTGGTGGTATAGCAATTCAACCACCGTGGACGGAAAGTGATGAATATGGCTCGGTAAAAAAAGCGATTATTGGAACATACGGAGACACAATTCATACCTTACTCGAAGTACAAGACTATCAAGGTGCTTTTTTGCCAGGGTTTCAAGCATACGAAGGCACGAACCATTCAACTACCACTGGTCTAATAGGAATTGACCATGTCGTAGGGAACGTTGAAAGTATGGAAGAATGGACAACGTACTATGAAAAGGTATTTGGTTTTACAGTTTTAAAACATTTTGACGATGATGACATTTCTACAGAATACTCAGCTCTTATGTCTAAAGTTATGATGAATGGAACTGGAAGAATTAAGTTTCCGATTAACGAACCAGCAGAAGGAAAACGAAAGTCACAAATTCAGGAATATTTAGATTTTTATAATGGCCCTGGTGTTCAACATATGGCCCTGTTAACAAATGACATAATCTCAACAATTAAAGCACTAAGAGAGAATGGAGTTGAATTTCTCCCTACACCTGAAACATATTATGAGGATTTAAGTGCGAGAGTAGGAGACATCGATGAGGATGTTAAAAAGCTAAAAGAGCTTAGTATATTAGTAGACAGAGACGATGAGGGATACCTCTTACAAATTTTTACGAAACCGATTGTCGACCGTCCTACCCTATTTATTGAGATTATCCAAAGAAAAGGTGCGAGAGGGTTTGGAGAAGGAAACTTTAAGGCGTTGTTTGAATCGATTGAGCGTGAACAAGAACGTCGCGGGAACATATAAGAGGGAAAAGGAGTGTCTACGTTGAAATCAAGCACCCGCTCTTTCTTAGCGAATTTAATTGATTATGCGGGATTATTCCCGCCTTCTCAACTCCCTTTAGACCAAGCAATTAGCAATTTCCGAAACTATAAATCTGCTAACGATTCTTGGATGCTAGGGCGCTTCATCATTCAGGCAACTAGGTTGGGTGAACTAGAACC
>NZ_JACEHK010000014.1 GCF_025377685.1 Anaerobacillus sp. CMMVII
TATTGATATTTATCGAAAAGCTAATATTGAACTTAGCTTTTTTGGACCGATTATTGATGCAATACTATTAATGGTTGTTGCACTAGCTATTTATACTTTTGTTGCTATGTCTGGTGGTAGGGTGGATAGTCCCAAATCTTGGGTTAACAGAGGCTTATTTCTCTTAGGTATTTGTACCATATTTATGATTTCTTTCTTTTACGTAGTAACCTTTCGCTAATGAATGATGAAAAGGAGCTTTCAAGGAGGTGAGCATGGTGGATTTTCCATTTGACGTAACGATAATCTGGGTTTCATTTTTACTCTCATTGATATTCGTAATGGCTTTTATAAGCAAATGTGGTTTACTTCCCGTATCTCAACGTCAAATTCGCAGAATAAAACTTATTGCTAAGGTACGAAAAGTAGATCTTCCCATAAGTTTTTTTATAAAAAGAGTTCTTATTGTATTTCGGAAAAAACCAACCAAAGAATTTTGTAATAATTCTGTAGATGAAGATCGCCTTAATCTCTTCTCTTTTGGTCATTACTTTTTTTCATTTTGAGGAGGAATTTTCATGCGATCCATTTATCAAAAACAAATGCTTACTTTTGTCAAATATAAGAAAATAGTGGGAATGATTTCCACAGTATTAGCTGTTTTTGCATTAACAGGTTGTGGAATGGAGGCTTCACCAATTACGCCTGATAGCCCAGGCATTTTTAATCATTATCTGGTTTATCCATTTTCATGGTTACTGATAAAAACAGCAGTATTGTTTGGTAATAATTATGGACTTGCGATTATTACTGTAACTATCTTTATCAGGGTTATGCTTTTGCCGGTTATGATTAAACAAACAAAAAACATGAAGGCTCTACGTGACATTCAACCGAAGATAAACGAATTAAAAGAGAAATATTTTAATAAAGATGAAAACACTCAAAAAAAATTACAAGAAGAAATGCTCAAACTTTTTAAAGCTGAGGGAGTTAACCCAATTAGTAGTGGGTGTGCACCAATTTTTATCCAAATGCCAATTTTGTTGGCCTTTTATTATGCAATAAGCCGAACAGAGGAGTTAGCAAGGCATTCATTTCTATGGTTTGATTTGGGAGTTCCTGATCCATATTACATCTTGCCAATATTAGCGGCATTAATGACGTTTATTCAATTACGATTAACGGCATCTGCACAACCAGAAGCTAATAAACAATTAGTCATGGTTATAGCTTTATGCCGATTTTGATTTTATTTTTCGCGATTAATTTCCCTTCTGCTCTTTCTCTTTATTGGGTAGTTGGAGGAGTTTTTGGAATTGCTCAAACCTACTTTCTAAATCAAGGTCGCCTAAATTTTAAAAAGGAAACAATCAGGAGTTAGCTTGAGATAGTGGTGAATACCGCCGCTCTTTAGTAGTTGCATCTAGCAAAGCGTGAAGAGAAAGCTTACTTGGCTTCTATTGCAAATGGGGCTACAATTAAGATAGAATGTGCACCTTATTTGGTTTGATTATTTTCCGAAAAACGGTGCTTCACTTTTTGTAATTCTAATTTTCTTTACCCAAAAATAACCTTTATAAATTTAAAGCTTATGTCTTGGCGAAATGTCGACTGTTGATTATAATAAGATTTGTGACAGATTGCTAAAGACGGGTGAGCAGAAATGTATATTATCTTAATTTCATTTTTATTAATAGTGATGTTTTATTTATATCAGAGATATTTTCCAATTTGGTATGTTCCTAGGATGGATGTAGCCAAGGTGAATTATGGTAATAATATTGTTTATCTAGATGTTCGTGACTACCAAGATGCTTCGCATAAACCTGTACAAGGAGCATTTAACCTTCCTTATGCTTATTTGAAGAGGCATCATGATCAAATTACAAGTTGTGAGGTTGTAGTGGTTGCTTCTGATCCAGTTCTTAAAAACTTAAGTATTCGCTTTTTAAAAGGACACGGATTTAAAGTTGTTGGTTATCAATTAATCAAATAATTTTAATACGAAAAACAGCCAAAGAATGTAATTCTATTGGCTGTTTTTTAGATTCGCCAAAAAGCAATCGTTCTTTTCGGCATCAGTTGTTTTAAAAATACTAAATGGTACACTCTTCATAAGCACAGTGTTCACACCGAAGTTGATCCTGTAAAAATTGAATGTTATGAATGGTAATGTATTTTGAATTTATAGAAATGATTTGATCATTAACAAGATGTTTTAATATTCGACTAATGCTCTCTCTAGTAGCGCCGATATGGTTAGCTAGTTCTTGGTTAGTCAGCTTTTTATCTATTAGGATGCCATCTTCGACTCTTTTACCGTGAGCATTACTTAAACGGATCAAAATGGAGAAAAGAGCTCCTTTTTTGCCACAGAAAATAAGATCTCGAAACTGGGCAAGTAAAGAGTTACTATGCTTTGAAAACCACTTCATAAATGCCAAAGCAAAAGTACCGTTTTGACGGCAAATTTCTTCAAGTACGACTCGTTCGAAGCGAATTAATTTAGCATCTTTAATAACGTCAGCATTACAAGTCGCTCTAAGGTTATTGTATAAACTTAGTTCCCCAACGAAATCGTCCTGCTGTTTAAATTGAAAGAATAATATTTTCCCCTCAACATTTGTCTTACTTAGACGTACCTTACCACTTTTAATTAAATAAATGTGGGTTGGTGCATCCCCCTCTAAAAACAGTGAATTCCCTTTTTTAATAAAAATTTCAGTTCCATGTGAAACTAGAAATTCTCGGTCTTCCTTACTAAGTTCATTGAAGACGGTCTCTCTATCTAGTTTGTTTGTTCATTTTTACCCCCCCAAGCCAGAAAAACTCCTAAAAATTGTTACGTAAAGATAGTATACATCAGCACGTTTCCAAATTCCCTAAACTTTGCTCCTTATTAAATGCCCTTTCCTGAAAAATGTTCCTATACCAACGAAGCAATTTATCGTATGATGAATTATTGGATTGTAGCAAATAAGATAAAAGTTTTATAGTAGCTTCAATAATAATCATACTATTTAAAAGGTTATCCACTAATCATATTTTGTGGCTAAAAACGTAATTTTGATTTTAGTAAAATCTCATTTATAATAAATAGAAACTAACGAAGTTTGGGTTGTATCGGAGGCAGTGGGGAATTGAAATTCATAAAAATAGAAAAAAAGAAACTATCTGAAGAAATTGCAGAAAAACTAAGACAGATGATTCAATCAGGGGAGTTACAACAAGGGGAGAAGTTAGATTCTGTCCCGAATCTTGCAAGTCAATTTTCGGTTGGGAAAGCAGCAGTCAGAGAAGCGCTTAGTGCCTTAAAGGCTGTTGGACTAATTGAGGTAAAGCAAGGGTTAGGTACTTTTGTAAAACAACCTAGTCAGTTTTCACTACCTTCTCTAACGTTACAAGGACTAGTTAATATTGATGAAATAAACAAAATCTTTGAAATTAGGAGGATACTGGAGCTTGGTGCTGTAAGAGTAGCAGCTACACATCGAACCGAGGATGATTTGTACCTATTGGAACAGATCTTAGAGAAAATGAAACAAGGAATTAATGATAAGGATGTTGGTGAAGAGGCTGACTGGAGTTTCATATGGCTATTGCAAAAGCATCAAATAATAATTATATTGTCGATATGTTAAACAGTATATCAAGTACAATTAGAGCTACAATGTTTGACTCACGAAAACTTTGGTTGTTTTCAAATAGAAAAACAGCTCTTCAACTTATGGAAGAACATCAAACTATTTTTCGAGCAATCGTCGATAAAAACGAAAAAGAAGCTCAAGAGTTAATGATGGAACACCTGGTCGGAGTCGAAAGAGGCTTAATAGAATTTTTAAGTGATGAAAAAGAGGAGAAATTTATATGAGAGTATTAGTAACAGGGTTTGTACCGTTTGGAGGAATGGAGGTTAATCCCACGACTCAGCTTGTAAATTCTCTGCCAAAAGAGAGATTACAAGGTTTCGAAATTCATACCTGTATCCTACCAGTGATTTATGATCGATGTGTTGAAGAACTAATTATTAAAATAAACGAAATGAAACCTGATGTAGTGATTTGCTGTGGTTTAGCATTGGGCGAGCATGTGTTACTATAGAGCGAATTGGAATAAATGTAAAAGATACTGGAGGCGAAGGTCTTAAAGGAGACAATCGAGGAGAAAAACCTGTAGACGAAAAAATAGTTCAAGATGGTCCTGATGGTATTTTTTCTACCTTGCCAATTAGGAAGATGGTTGATCGTTTAGTTGAAAATGGGGTACCGGCTCAAATATCTAATACTGCAGGTACGTATATATGTAATAATACTCTTTATGGAGTTTTACATTATATCAAAACAGCTAAATTACAAACAAAAGCAGGATTTATTCATTTTCCAGCAACTCCAGAAATGACAACTGCGAAACCGAATGTAGCAAGTATGTCTTTTGAAACACAACTTGAGTCCCTAATTATTGCAATTCATGCCTTAAAATAAAAATTCCGTAGTTTTTTCTAAATTTTGGAAAAAACTACGGAATTTTTATTTTGGTGAGGTTTAACTTTTCGATGATAAGGGTATTTTATAAATAAATAATTAAAATATCAGAAAGTTGAAAATTGTAAGAAAATTAAGTATAATTGTTAAAAGGGGGTTTTAATATGGAAAAGTTTGCAATCAACAAAAAAATGTTAAGGCAACTAACTTTAATGAATAACCATAGAGAGCCTTCTCTCGAGGTAATCGACTCGTTATTAGCACAAATTTTTTTAGAGGTGTCAGTCTACCGATTTAAGAGATCTTCAATTCAAAAAGAAATTGACACTGCGTTAGAAACAGGAAATAAAGAACTTTTTAAGGTCCTTGCTACAAAGTATAATGAAATATTATCGAAGTATAAAGATGGTATCCATGTATCTGAACAAGGCTTTGAATTTACAATGAACCTCGATGAATAAGAAATGGTTCGATAGTTAAAAAAACTTCCCTAAAAAGTATAGGTGGAAGTTTTTTTGAGGAGATAAATTATAAAGTTCTTTGGTGATGTCTATTTAAAGTAACTTTTAAGACTATCTATACCGATTGTATCATCTGCTTGCCATGGAACGATGACACATTGGTTAGAAAGTTCTGTTCGTACCTTAGTAATCCATTGCTCTTCTGCCTGTGCTCTTCCTTTCAGGATAGGGTCCATTGAATTAGCAGCTTGGAAGCTTTGATTTATTACCCACCACTTAGGATGAATTTCAGCTCTGTTTAGGTCATCTTGAAGACGACTAGCTTCAAAAACAGGTGTAGCTTCTGGTAAGGTTACAAGTACAACATTGGTAATATCAGGATCACGTAACCTAGGTAATAAGTTCTTTACACTTTCTGGCATATCACCATTCGAACGGCTAACTTCTTTATGATATGATTCTGCAGCATCCAAAAGTAGCAAGGTATGACCAGTAGGTGCTGTATCAATAACAACAAAAGCGTCTTGAGCTTTGTCTACAATTTTGGCGAAGGCCCGAAAAACTGCAATTTCTTCTGTACAAGGTGAACGTAAGTCTTCTTTAATGTACTCTAAACTTGCCTCATCAAGTGTAGCACTAACCTTTTCTAATACCTCGTCACGATAAATTTCAACTTCTTTTTTAGGGTCTATTCGGCTTACAGAAATACCTCCGTCAAAATTTTCAGTTTGTAACACAATAGACAGGTGCGCGGCTGGATCTGTTGTCGTAAGGTGAACCTTATGACCTTTTTCTGCTAGCCCGAGAGCAATCGCAGCAGCTATCGTAGTTTTTCCAACTCCACCTTTTCCCATCGTCATGATCACGCCATTCTTCTTTTCAGCAAAAGCGGTAACCAGTGAATGAAGTGATGGAATTTCTGTAGCACTTACGCTTTTGGTAATTTCAGGTGAAATAAAATCTAATGGTTTAAAAAAGTTTGTAGAGCATGTAAACCAGTTAAATTGTAGGGTACAAGTGGAAGTTTATATAGATTAATTTTTTTTAGGTATTCAGACATTTGCCCTAAAGCCATTTGTTGTTTTCTTTCTAGTTGGATGGCAATTGGATCATCTATCTTAGTTGCCTGAAAGACTCCATTAATAATAAGAGTTTGGTTAGTAATACCAAGTTCACGAAGCTCTAAGGAAGCTCGTTCAGCCTCATTTAATGATGAATATTCGGGTCTAGATACCAGGACTAGTGTTGTTTGTTCGCTGTTTGCAAGAGCATTAACAGTAGTTGCATAGAGATCTTTTTTTGCAGCAAGCCCAGATAAAGGTCCTAAGCATGAGGCGCCTGTTGTGTTGTCGTCTAAAAAAGAAGACCATGCAGTTGGCAATTGCAATAATCGTAGCGTATGACCAGTCGGGGCAGTATCAAAGATAATATGATCAAACTGTTTTGTTAGCTCTTGGTTTGCCAGTAAATTTGTAAATTCATCAAAAGCAGCAATTTCGACCGTACATGCACCTGAAAGCTGTTCTTCCATATTATCGATAGCTGCTTTAGGTAGTTTGCCTCGGTAAGGCCCAATCACACTCTCACGATAACTCCTGGCGGCTTCCTCAGGGTCTAAGTTTGAAGCGAATAGATTTGCAATACCGCTAATTTCAGTAGGGGTATTAGAGAGTTTCACTCCAAAAACATCCTCAAGATTTGATGCTGGATCTGTACTTACGATTAATACTTTCTTTCCTGCTTCAGCAAGGGAGACAGCAGTGGCACATGCTGTAGAAGTTTTCCCAACTCCACCTTTTCCAGTGAAGAAAAAATGTCTGGTTTCAGCTAATTTACTTGGATGAAATACTTCCATATATATATAACAACCTTTCTTTGTTTGTTAGTGTAGTAAAGTTATTGAAGGCTAAATGCTTCGAGTCGATACGTAAAGGAAACTCTAAACTTTAAACTCTACACTCAAAACTGAAAATTAGTTAGTTTTTAAATCAAGTGTTAGCTTTGGACTTTTTACATCAAATTCACTAACATCAATTTGGAGCCAAGTGGCCAGTTCTGTTTTTGTCGGATAATTATGTGTTTTAACAATTTTTCCACCCACAGCAGTAGCAGGAAGTGCGTCTATTCCTTCTGCTTCAAGTAACATGCTAATATCAGTATTCAATACATATGGTTCTGCGTTTTGTGCTAAATTATATCTAACGACGTCATAGCCTTTGTTTTGCAGGGTTGCTATATCACGGGCGATTCGGGTTAGCTCGGGATCTACGTCAGTACCACAGACTCCTGTTGGGCAGCATAAAGCAGGGTCAAAAATTTCAATTTTCATGTTTATTCTCTCCTTTGGTTTTCTTATAAGAGGGTAGTACCTACGCGTTTTATCTTTCCCATGTCGCACTTAAGTTTCCCCCTTTTACAATAGTTTAACATAATCTTTATTGACATATAAGTATATGCTTATATAATAATAATAAGAAAAGCATAGGGAGTTGAGTATATGGATCCGTTCTCAGTTGAAAAGATGGCAACAGTCTTAAAGTTATTAGGGGATCAAACTAGATTAACGATGATCCTTTTACTTAAGGAAAGTGATTGTTGTGTCTGTGAATTTGTTGAACTTTTTAACATGAGTCAACCGTCGATTAGTCAGCATGTTCGCAAGTTAAAAGATGCAGGAATTGTTAATGAAGCTCGAAGGGGGCAATGGATCTTCTATTCATTAAATAAACAATCTGATTATTATAAGGTCATTTTGTCAATTACCGAGTATCTCCCAACACAGGAAGAAAAAATATATCAACTAGAGAAATTAGGTAAAAAAATTAGTTGTGACTAATCAAAAGGAGTGAGAGAAATTGGATAAGCAGAAAGAAAAAGAGCAAGGGATTGGCTTTTTTGAACGGTATTTAACGGTTTGGGTTGCCCTCTGTATTTTAATAGGTCTGGCTATTGGTCAGTGGCTACCAGTAGTTCCTGAAACCTTAAGTCAATTTGAATATGCTCAAGTCTCAATTCCCGTAGCTATTCTGATTTGGTTAATGATTTATCCAATGATGGCACAAATTGATTTTGCGAGTATTGTGAATGCGGGGAAAAAACCTAAAGGTTTGGTCATTACATTAGTAGTGAACTGGATCATTAAGCCGTTTACAATGTTTTTCTTCGCATGGCTGTTTTTTAAGGTGATTTTTTCACCTTTTATCTCAGGTGATCTTGCAACAGAATATATTGCTGGTGCGGTTTTGTTAGGCGCAGCTCCATGTACAGCAATGGTATTTGTATGGAGCTATTTAACTAGAGGAGATGCAAGTTATACTCTGATCCAAGTATCTGTTAATGATTTAATCTTAATTTTTGCCTATGGTCCGATTGTGATGTTTTTATTACGTATTAATGATGTAGTCGTTCCTTACGAGACAGTTATTTTATCAGTCATTTTATTTATTGTTGTTCCATTAGTTGCCGGTTATCTATCCCGTATCTTATTAATTAAAAATAAAGGGAAAGAATGGTTTGAACAAGTTTATATTAAGCGTGCAGGGAAATTTACAATGGTAGGGCTCTTACTTACCTTAATTATTATCTTCTCTTTCCAAGGTGACGTCATTTTAAGTAATCCGTTCCATATTGGTTTGATTGCTATTCCGTTAATCATTCAAACATTCTTTATTTTTATCATTGCCTATTTTTGGGCGAAAAAATGGCGGTTAGAGCATAGTGTTGCAGCACCTGCCGCGATGATTGGCACTAGTAACTTTTTTGAATTAGCAGTTGCTGTAGCGATTGCCTTGTTTGGCTTAAACTCAGGGGCAACTTTAGTTACAGTAGTAGGCGTTTTAGTTGAAGTACCATTAATGCTTTACTTAGTGAAAATAGCCAACAATACAAGGCATTGGTTTCCAGAACCAAAGCTTGCTAAGTAAATATCAATAAATAAACAAATCAAAAGGAGTTTTAATTTTATGTCTAAAAAAACAATTTACTTTCTATGTACAGGGAATTCTTGCCGTAGCCAGATGGCTGAAGGTTTTGGTCATCATTATTTAGGTGATGAATGGGATGTGTATTCTGCAGGGATTGAAGCACATGGCGTAAATCCAAATGCAGTAAAAGCGATGCAGGAGATTGGTATTGACATTACTAAGCAAACCTCTGATAGAATAGATCCCGAAATTTTGGAAAAAGCTGATTTGGTTGTCACTCTTTGTGGCCATGCGAATGATGTTTGTCCTGCTACGCCAAAAAATAAAGAGCGTGTTCACTGGGGCTTCGATGATCCAGCAAAGGCGGAAGGAACAGAAGAGGAACAGTGGGCATTTTTCCAACGAGTGCGTGATGAAATAGGTGACCGCATTAAAACATTTAAAGAAACAGGGAAGTAATACAAGCCACCAAGAGGAGAACTGAAATTTGCAGTTCTCCTCTTTTTTTGCATAACTGCTTTTAGAAATCAGTGCTAACTCCAGCACCAATCCTTGAGGTATAAAAGATTCAATCCAAACCTTGTTCAAGTTCGGACAGGATCAGGTTGAAACATAGAAAAGTATTCCGAACCTAGGCTAATTTCGGAAATCATGCTGAAAACTAGAAAAGTATTCCGAGCCTAAAAGCACTCCTAGTTGGAAGAACAATCACTGGTCAGGCTAAGCAGGCAATAAAGCACACTATATTTTTTCCAATCCCCGCCTTAAGCTTTCTAATCTAAAAAATCCTTGAAATTCCTCAAAGCGTTGCATTAGGCTCATTCTACATTCTAACTAAGCCCCAATCATCGAGCCCACACAGGAAATTCCGTATTGTAAACTTTAAACTGAATAAGAAACTATTGACAATGGTTCATTATTTTCGTAAAATTCAGATAGATAGTAGACTGACTAGTCGGTCGGATACAAAACTAACAATGAGCGGACTTCAAGTAAATGAACAACCAATTTATGAGATGAGGTGAAAGGATGTTTAAAAAAGTCTTAGTTGCTAATCGTGGTGAAATTGCCGTTAGAATTATCAGAGCATGTCAGGAATTAGGGATTTCAACGGTCGCTGTCTATTCTCAAGCTGACAAAGAAGCACTCCATGTCCAGTTAGCGGATGAAGCCTATTGTATCGGGCCTCACCTTTCAAAAGAAAGTTATTTAAAGCAAGTGAACTTATTGAGCGTTGCAACCATTACAGGAGTTGATGCGATTCATCCAGGATATGGATTTTTGGCAGAGAATGCGGAATTTGCTGAGATGTGTGGTGCATCGAACATTACATTTATCGGACCGACCCCAGAAGCTATTCAGAAAATGGGGGCGAAAGCTGTTGCGAGAGATACGATGAAAGCAGCAGGAGTGCCAATCGTTCCAGGAACAGATGGAATTATTACTAATTTACAAGAAGCATTAAACACAGCTCGTGATATTGGCTTTCCTGTAATTGTTAAAGCCACTGCTGGTGGTGGGGGAAAAGGAATGCGTGTAGCCGAAACCGAGGCAGAGTTACAAAAAGCAGTATCGATGGCGCAACAAGAAGCTGAAACTGCTTTCGGGAACGCTGGGGTTTATTTAGAAAAGTATGTAGAAGAACCACGACATATAGAAATCCAAGTGTTAGGAGATACTCAAGGGAATGTGATTCACTTAGGAGAACGTGATTGTTCCATTCAAAGACGTCACCAAAAGTTGATTGAGGAAGCTCCTTCTCCGGCGTTGGATGATGAGTTGCGGCAACAGATGGGCGAAGCAGCTTTAAAAGCTGCAAGAGCCGTAAATTATACTGGTGCAGGCACAGTAGAATTTTTACTGGACAAACATAAAATTTCTATTTCATGGAAATGAATACGCGAATTCAAGTAGAACATCCTGTTACTGAAATGGTGACTGGTGTCGACTTAATAAAGGAGCAATTAATGGTAGCAGCAGGGTATCCTCTCTCGATTACTCAAGAAGAAGTAGTGATTAATGGTTGGTCAATTGAATGTCGGATCAATGCAGAGAATCCAATGAAGAACTTTATGCCTTCACCAGGGAAGATTGAGGCGTATCATCCACCGGGTGGTTTAGGGGTTCGTGTTGATAGTGCAGCGTACCATGGATATGTCATTCCTCCGTTTTATGATTCCATGATTGCAAAATTGATTGTCCATGGAAAAACTCGTGAAGAAGCTATTGCTAGAATGAAGCGTGCGTTAAATGAATTTTGATTGCTGGGGTTGAAACAACGATTCCCTTTCATATTGCTTTACTTGAGCATGAAGACTTCAAAAATGGCAATTTCACGACAAAGTTTTTAGAGCAGAACCAAATTATCTAAAATCATAGTAGTCTAGTACCTCTTACAATATTTTCTTATAAAATTTAGTTATAGCAAATCAAAAAGAATGGAGGTAATGTTTTGATAGAAAAACCTACGAAAGAAAAAATAACCGAAGTAGCACTCCAACTTTTTGAACAAAATGGCTATCATGCAGTAACGGTTGATAAAATAGTAAAATTAAGTGGAACAAGTAAAGGAACTTTCTATCATTACTTCAAATCTAAAGACGAACTTCTTTATAGTGTTCATGATTACTTTATTACTTATGTCCTGGACAAAGCGACTGAAGCTTACGAGAAATGGCATACACCTACAGAACGTTTATATGCAATTATTAAATCGTTTGTCATGATGTTTGATATGTACCGACCTCATGTTACAGTCTTCTATCAAGAGAGCTTATACTTAGCACCAGAGTATTTTCAAGAGATAAAGAAGAAGCGAGACAAATATAAAGAAATGATGTTCAAGGTCGTAAAAGAGGGAATAGATTTGGGGGAATTTCGGAAAGAATTGCCAGTTCCCATCACATCAATGGCTATCTTTGGAATGATTAATTGGACTTATAAATGGTACAAAACAGAAGGAGATTATTCTATTTCTGAAATTGCAGATATTTATGCTGACTTTGTCTTGCATTCTATGTTGACTAAGGATGCTCTACTAACTTACGAGCATCTACTAAAAAACGATAATTTATAGGAGGGTAATAATGATGTTTAAAATTAATGACCTAAGAGAGTTAATACGTGCGGTGGACCGTTCAAATATTGATGAATTAATTGTAAAAGGTGAAAATAATGAAAAAGTTGTTATTCGTAAAAAAGGAGCTTCAATTGTTGTAACTGAAAATGTGAACTCAGTGCCTCCAGCGGTACAAAGCAGTCAATCAGTAGTTCCACCACCAGTACCAGCAGCGTATCCACAAGAAATAAAAGCAGAAGAACCAACTACTCCTGTCGTTGTTGAAGAAAAATTGCATAAGATTACGTCCCCTATGGTTGGTACGTTTTATGCGGCTCCATCACCAGATGCGCCTGCTTTCGTTAAAAGTGGAGATCTAGTAAAAAATGATACGGTTGTTTGTATCGTTGAAGCGATGAAACTAATGAATGAGCTTGAAGCAGAAGTAAATGGTGAGATTGTCGAGGTGTTAGTCGAAAATGGCCAATTAGTAGAGTATGGTCAACCTTTATTCCTAGTAAGAGTATAATGATGAAAGTTTCGTTGTGCAGATCTTAAACACTCAAAGGAGGTTGACAAAGGCAATGGATATGTTTGATAAAATCGAAGAAATGGAAGAACGTCGTTGGAAAGTAAAAAACGGCGGAGGTGATGCGAGAATTGAGGCACAACATAATCGTGGCAAACTAACTGCTAGGGAAAGAATTGACATGTTAGTTGATGAAGGAACATTCGTTGAAATAAATCCTTTTATAGAAAATCGAGGATTAGCCTTAGCCTCGGGGAGTTCAGAAGCTCCTGGTGAAGGTGTGGTCACTGGATATGGAAAAATAGACGGTCGTTTAATCTTTATCTTCTCTCAAGATTTCACTGTATTTGGTGGAGCGCTAGGAGAAATGCATGCAACAAAAATTGCCAAAATTATGGATTTTGCAGCTGAAAATGGGGCACCTATTATCGGTTTGAATGACTCCGGAGGAGCGAGAATACAGGAAGGTGTTCTATCTTTAGATGGCTATGGACATATTTTCTACAGGAATTCAATTTTTTCAGGAGTAATACCACAAATCTCTGTCATCATGGGACCTTGTGCAGGTGGAGCGGTTTATTCACCAGCCATCACTGACTTTGTATTCATGGTGGAAAAAACGAGTCAGATGTTTATTACTGGTCCGAAAGTGATCAAAAGTGTGACTGGGGCAGACATTGATACAGAAGATTTGGGTGGAGCAAGAGTTCATTCAACATTAAGCGGAAATGCCCATTTTACCGCACCAACAGAGGAAGAAGTGTTAGCTCAAGTTCGAAAACTAGTTAGCTTCTTACCACAAAACAATCAAGAGAAAACTCCGACAAAACAACCAGAAATAAAGCGGCCAAGAGATGAACGAGTCGACGAATTAATAGATATAGTACCTATAGATGGAACGAAGGTTTATGATGTCCGCAAAGTAATCATGGCCATTATTGATGATGAGAATTTTATGGAGGTTCAACCATCATTTGCAAAAAATATTGTTGTAGGCTTTGCCAGAATTAATGGAGAAACTGTTGGAATTGTCGCCAACCAACCGAAATTTATGGCAGGTGGTCTTGATATCGACTCTTCTGATAAATGTTCGAGATTTATTCGTTTTTGCGACTGCTTTAATATTCCTTTGATTACGTTTGAGGATGTTAGCGGATTCATCCCAGGAATAAAGCAAGAACATGGTGGAATCATTCGTCATGGTGCAAAAATTTTATACGCCTACTCCGAAGCGACTGTACCGAAAATTACCGTCATTACAAGGAAAGCTTTTGGAGGAGCGTATGTGGCCTTAAACAGTAAGGCGATTGGAGCTGATTTGGTATTTGCTTGGCCAAATGCTGAAGTGGCTGTTATGGGGCCAGAAGGAGCGGCAAATATTATTTTTGCTAAGGAAATTGCTGAAAGTTCCAACCCAGAGGCCGTTAGACAAGCGAAAATTCAGGAGTATCGTGAAAAGTTTGCTAACCCCTACGTTGCTGCATCTAATGGCATGATTGACGATGTTATTGATCCTCGCGACACGAGAAAATGCTTAATAAATGCCCTTGAAATGTTAAAAAACAAACGAAAGCAACTACCAAAGAAAAAACATGGAAATATTCCATTATAAACATTCTTCTTGCTTACTCAACTAGTGCTCCTGCGGATTTTTCTCAGGGGCATTAACTCAATCATAAGTTTTAATGAGTTTTAGAGTTTATTCTAGGAGAGTTACAGAAAATTCTTCTCTGAACTACTTTCAAAACTCAAAACTCAAAACTCTAAAGGTAGGTGACTACGGTGGGACCAGAAGAGACTAATAAAGATTTTTTTAAGGAGATCTGCGACTTTCCAATTCCGTCTTACGAGGAGTGGAAAATAGCTGTAGAAAAATCATTAAAAGGAGCTCCTTTTTCTAAGCTCCTTACAAGAACATATGAAGATATTATTCTTCAACCTATGTATCAACAACGTGATGTCAAAAATTTAGCATTTTCTAATACTGTTCCAGGTGACTTTCCATTTATCAGAGGCACAGACCAAGTAGCTGGTGAAAAAAGCTGGCTAGTAGCCCAAGAAATGATTCATCCGCTTCCTGAAATATTAAATGAATGGTTAAAAAACGATTTATCCAAAGGTGTTAATGCAATTAATCTCGTTATAAATGACGAGTTAAAATTAGCTACGGGTAAAAGAAGTTTTAGTCAAACAGGGGCAGGTATTTATACTTTAGCTGATCTTGAAACTATTTTCGAGAATATTGATGTTACTGAATTCCCTATTTTAATAGAATGTGGTACGAACCATTCTGTATTAGGGCTAATCGCAGCTTATTACCAAAAATATAATTTACCTCTAAAAAGTCTTAGAGGGTGTATAGGTACTGATCCAATTTCGATGTTATTGAAAGAAGGTACATTACCTAATGATATGGCTATCTATCTAGATCAAATGGCTAGTGCAATCAAGTGGAGACTAGAAAATGATATTGAACTAAAGTTAATCACTATAGATGGAAATATCTATCACAATAGTGGAGCTAACGCGGTTCAAGAGTTAGCATTTATGGCAGCAACTGGTGTTTATTATATTCGTGAGCTGCAAGAGCGCGGACTTAGCATTGATCAAATTGCCTCTTCTATTAGTTTTTCAATCTCAATTGGGTCTAACCTTTTCATGGAGCTTGCCAAAATTCGTAGTGCTAGAATGTTATGGGCTACCATCGTAAAAGCTTTTGGAGGTGAAGAAAGAAGTCAAAAGTTACATGTACATGCTAGAACATCTCAGTGGACAAAAACGGTTTACGACCCTTATGTCAATATGCTTCGAGGTACAGTCGAAGCATTTACCGCGGCACTAGGTGGTGTTGATAGTTTACATGTCAGTCCGTTTGATGAGACATTTACGTTACCGAGTGATTTTTCGCGAAGAACGGCACGTAACATTCAATTGATCATTCAAGAAGAAGCACATGTCCTAAAAACAGCTGATCCAGCTGGTGGCTCATGGTATGTAGAACATCTTACCGATGAAATTGGCAAAAAGAGTTGGAAGTTATTTCAGCAGATTGAAGAAGTAGGCGGTATGTATACAGCAATTCAAAATGGACTACCACAAAAATTGATCAAAGAAGTTTCAAGTCAGAAAAAGGTAGACATTGAGAAACGTAAACTGAAATTCGTGGGTGCAACCATGTATCCTAATAGCGATGAGTTAGTAAAAAAACGCGATGATCAAGTATTACATGAACTGTTAGAACAGCGGTTCAACACCATTAAACAGAAGAGTGCTGTATCGGTTTCCATTAGTAGTCAAAATATGATGAGTGATATCATTGATGCATTTGAAATAGGGGCTAGTGTAAACGACATAGTTAGAGCTTTAGGTAGTAGTAATGTTGCATCCGTAGAAAAGCTTGAAACTTATCGCGCTACAGAAGACTTTGAGGAATTAAGAAAAATAAATGATAGCAAAAAACAAGCTGGTAGGCCAGCAAATGTGTTTTTGACTAGTATGGGCCCGCTTTCACACCATAAACAACGCTCTGACTTTATCGCTAGTTTTTTTGAGACAGGAGGCTTTCAGGTGTTAAGAAACGATGGCTTTAAGACTACAGCAGAAGCCATTCAAGCGACTATTCAAACTGATTCGTCCATCGCAATCATTTGTGGAAAAAATAAAAGCTATCACGAACACGCTATACAAATTGTAACAGAGGTAAAAAAGAAGCGACCTGATATCCGCTTATTTGTTGCTGGAATGCAGGAAGCAGAGCTTGAAAAACAATTAATTGGAGCAGGTTTAGCTGGATTTATTCATGTTGAAACCAATTGCTACCAATTATTAAAAGAGCTTCAAGGAGAAACGGAGGGGCTTGAAAATGAACAATCCTGATTTTACAAAGATATCATTAGACAGAGGATCAGACGATACTGAGCCTAAACCTACTTTTTCCGAACAGCAATCGTTTCGCACGTTGGAGCAAATCTTTGTAAAACCCCTATATTGCTATGAAGATATAAAAGAAATGGAACATCTTGATTATGTTTCTGGTATACCGCCGTTTTTACGGGGACCTTATCCAGCTATGTATAAATCAAGACCTTGGACAGTTAGACAATATGCAGGATTTTCTACAGCAGAAGAAAGTAATGCTTTTTACCGCAGGAATTTAGCGGCTGGACAAAAAGGTCTTTCGATTGCTTTTGATTTAGCAACACACCGTGGATATGATTCCGATCATCCTCGCGTTGTCGGAGATGTTGGTAAAGCTGGAGTGGCAGTGGATTCAATTTTGGATATGAAAATCTTATTTGATGGAATTCCTTTGGATAAAATGAGTGTCTCCATGACAATGAATGGAGCTGTATTACCAATTATGGCCTTCTACATTGTTGCTGCTGAAGAACAAGGTGTAAGCCAAGAACAACTCTCTGGAACCATTCAAAACGATATCCTAAAAGAGTATATGGTACGAAATACGTACATTTATCCTCCAAAGCCATCAATGAAGGCAATCGCTGATATCTTTGAATATACATCAAAGTTTATGCCAAAGTTTAATAGTATTAGTATATCTGGCTACCATATGCAAGAAGCAGGGGCGACAGCTGATATTGAACTTGGTTACACTTTAGCTGATGGGCTTGAGTATGTACGTACAGGGATTGAAGCTGGACTTGATGTCGATGCGTTTGCGCCGAGGCTATCCTTTTTCTGGGCTATTGGAATGAACTACTTTATGGAAGTCGCTAAAATGAGAGCAGCTCGATTACTATGGGCGAAACTGATAAAGCAATTTAATCCTAAAAATGAAAAATCACTAGCGCTTAGAACTCACTCACAAACATCGGGTTGGAGTTTAACAGAGCAAGACCCGTTTAATAATGTCGCAAGAACATGTATTGAAGCGCTAGCAGCTAGTCTAGGACATACTCAATCACTTCATACAAACGCTTTAGATGAAGCAATCGCATTACCGACGGATTTTTCGGCACGCATTGCGCGAAATACTCAATTATTTTTACAAGACGAGACAGGAATTTGTAACGTCTTAGACCCATGGGGTGGCTCTTATTATGTAGAATCACTTACAAAAGAGCTAGCAGAAAAAGCATGGGGACATATCCAAGAAGTTGAAAAACTTGGAGGTATGGCCAAGGCAATTGAGACAGGGTTACCCAAAATGCGTATTGAAGAGGCGGCAGCAAGACGACAAGCACACATAGACTCGAAAAAAGAGACAATTATTGGCGTAAACAAATATCGTCTTGAACAAGAAGATCCAATCGAAATCTTAAATATAGACAATACTGCGGTTAGGAAATCTCAGATCAAAAGACTTGAGGAGTTAAGAAACAACCGGGATGAGGAGAAAGTTACTAGGACGCTTCAAGCGATTACAGAAGCTGCAGAAACAGGTGAAGGAAACTTGTTAGCGCTTGCAATTGAAGCAGCTCGAGCAAGGGCAAGCTTAGGGGAAATATCTGAAGCTTATGAAAAAGTTGTTGGAAGACATAAGGCGGTGATCCGATCTATTAGTGGTGTATATCGAGCAGAATTTGCTGAAGGTAAACAAATAGATGTAGTAAGAAAAATAGCTGATGATTTTGCTGAAACAGAAGGAAGACGTCCACGAATTATGATTGCAAAACTTGGCCAAGATGGGCACGATCGTGGTGCCAAAATTATCGCAACTGCCTTTGCTGACTTAGGGTTTGATGTGGATATCGGTCCATTGTTCCAAACACCTGAAGAAGCAGCCATTCAGGCAGTCGAAAATGATGTTCACGTCATTGGAATGAGCTCCCTTGCAGCAGGTCATAAAACACTTTTACCTGAGGTTGTGAAAGAACTTAAAAAGTTAGGGAGAGAAGATATCTTAGTAATCATTGGAGGGGTCATCCCACCTCAGGATTATGAATTTTTATATGCACAGGGTGCAGCTGCCATTTTTGGTCCAGGAACAGTTATACCAATTGCTGCCCAAACCGTGTTAGAAAAAATAAAAGAGCAACTTGACTAAAGTTTACAGTTTAGAGTGTAGAGTTGAAAGTTGAGGAGAGTAAAGCATCGAGTCTAATCTCAAACTCATAGCTCTGCACTCAAAACTCTAAACTAAGAAGAAGGTGATGTTTCTGGAAAAGGATAATCAAGCTCCAAAGCGGAAACGGAAATTATTTGTTGAAGATTATGTTAAAGGGGTACTTGATAATAACCGAGCAATGTTAGCCAAAACGATAACGCTTGTGGAAAGTAATGCCGAAAAACACTTTCATCTAGCACAACAGGTCATAAGTGAATTACTCCCTTACACAGGGAAATCAATTCGAATTGGAATTACGGGTGTACCAGGTGCAGGCAAGAGCACGTTAATTGAAGCGTTTGGAACTTATTTATGCGAGTTAGGGCATAAAGTTGCTGTTCTTGCTGTTGATCCTAGTAGTCAAATATCAAAAGGGAGCATTCTAGGTGATAAAACAAGAATGGAACAATTGGGAAGAAATAAAAATGCTTTTGTAAGGCCGACGCCAGCAGGTGGTACTCTTGGTGGTGTTGCAAGAAAGAGTCGTGAGACAATGCTTGTTTGTGAAGCTGCAGGCTATGATGTGATCATAGTCGAAACTGTCGGAGTTGGACAGAGTGAAACGACTGTTAGGTCCATGGTGGATTTTTTCCTTGTGTTAATGATCACCGGTGCAGGTGATGAACTGCAAGGGATGAAAAAAGGTGTTTTGGAAATAGCAGATTCTATTTTCATAAATAAAGCAGATGGTACTAACAAATTGAAAGCTGCTGCTACAAAAGAAGAATACAATCAAATTCTACATTACCTTCCGCCTGCGACAAAAGGATGGGAGCCTAAAGCTTATACTTGTTCAGCCCTTTATGGCGAAGGAATTGATACGATCTGGGATGTGGTTGGGACGTATGTGAAGCATACGAAAAAAAACCACTTATTTTATGAACGGAGAAAAGAGCAACTATCCTTTTGGCTTCATGAAACTCTTCAAGCACAATTATTAAATAGATTTTACGAGGACCCAATCGTTAAAGGGAGTTTACCTGAATATAAACACAATATTGAAAATGGAATGCTTACCGTTACTTTAGCTGCCCAGGAACTATTAAATAAGTACGACCGTAACATAAAGTAAGGTGACCATAGTAGCTGTTATCCTTACTGCTATGGTCACTTTTTTTGTTAGGTTCATTTCTTCTCAAAATAAAACCTAAAATGCAAAAATGCAAATGAATTTACCAAAGCAAAATATACGTTTTTTCCAGCGAGATGTGGTAGCATGAATCAAATAAGCATTTACTACCACGGGTTGGAGTTGAAGTTATGGAAAGGTGTTCAAGTTGTTCTAAAGTAAATGAAATCTATGAGACTGGTACGATTGAGTTGCAAGTAATAAACCAAATCATAGATTCCATAGTCAATGTAATAAGTAAGTCTAACGTCGTATTTGATAGTGGTTTGGCTTACGTGCGTTTTCAATACTCTTCGATCGAGGAACTAACTACTATCTTAGCTAGAATTGATATTATGTTTAATGAAGAAACAAAAGTGAAAATGAACTGTAGGATTCTTCCTTCGCAACCTAGTCCTGAGGTCGTTTCTGCGGTTACTTCGTTTTCAGAACTTAAAGAGAGAATGAATAATAGACAGTACGTAAAAATAATTAATGACCAATTATTTACAAGTTTTATACAACCGATAGTAACTTTAGATCGTTTAGATGTTTATGGATATGAATTTTTATTAAGACCAGAGAAAAATCAAGCGGATTTTTTGCCAGGAGACCTATTTGCTTTTTCAAAAAGAGCGGGCTTACAATCATTACTTGATAGTCAAGCAAGAATTTCCTCAATTGAAAAGAGTGCGAGACATTTAAAGAGGGGGATTAAACGGTTTATCAATTTTCTGCCATCTTCGATTTATGACCCCAATCACTGTTTGAAAAGTACCTTTGCGGCGGTTGAAAAATATGATGTTGAGCCTACAGATTTAGTTTTTGAAGTCGTAGAAACTGAACAAATAATGAATATGACACACCTTAAGAATATTTTTGATGTTTATAAGAAGCATGGGATGAAAGTAGCTTTGGATGATTTAGGGGCTGGCTATGCAACACTAGAGGTATTAAAACAATTGCAACCAAATTATGCGAAGGTAGATCGTTCGATAATTGATCGGTGCGATCAAGATGTAGGTAAGCAAAAAATGATAATAGACATTGTTAAAATTGCGATGGAATACAATATTATTTTACTTGCGGAGGGGATTGAACGTAGCGAGGAAGCAGACTTTTGTAAAAGTGTTGGAATCCCATTAGCTCAAGGTTACTTTTTTGCACCACCAGGTCCCTTACCTTTAGAGGAATTAAAGCTTACGAGGTTGTGAGTTTTAAGTATATAAATAAAAGCTATCGCATCTATTTCGCGATAGCTTTTCCATTTAAAGAATTTGATTTAATTGATCTTTTTTTAATGACCCGGTGGGTGAGGTGTTGGTGTTGGTTCTGCATATTTTGAGTATTCTTCATCAATATACTTGCGAATATCGACAAGTGATACACCTTGTTCATGTAGTTCTTGCACATCCAGTGCAATTTCGATACAAATGCCTCAGCCAGCGCCATGATTGTCATAAACAATCAAATCATCGGTACTTTCAGTATTGGAGATAAAACAATCTTTGACATTGTTATGATTGAAAGGATCAACATAACAACTGCAGTAGCATGGAATATATTCTAAGATTCCATCCTCGGCTTCAACAGCATATTCATAAGCTGCCATGGCTCCCGGATAAGTGGCGTTTAATACGTAATCAGGGAAATTATATGGATTGGAATCTTTAGCAGAACTATTACAACCTACTAAAACTAGTAGTAAGAGAAAGAACGCTAAGTAAAATATTTTTTTGGTAACTATATCCATTCATTCCACCCTCTTTTCTATGAGTATTTTTAATAAATTTATTATACAATGAAATAAACATCAAAAACGTAACTTTTATCACATTTCACTAGATCCTCAAATATACTTAAAAACGTGTAAAAAAAAGAAAAATTATGTAATGGCGGTCTGTTATGTATCTAAACTAGGAACCAAATAAAAAGAGTTAGAGTTGTGTAATTTCGGAATGAATATATAATAATAGTATTCAATATTAATAGGGAGGTTTAGGATGAGCCAGCTAGACATTTTGCAATGGTTTACACAATTACAACATCCAGTATTAACTGTGTTTGCACGAGTTCTTACATTTTTAGGGAATGAGGAATTTTATTTCTTAATTTTGCCGCTTGTTTATTGGTGTATTTCCAAAACGGTTGGTTTTCGACTTTTTTACATTTTTATTTTATCGATGTATGTGAATTCATTCTTGAAAATCTATTTTGCAGTAACAAGACCGATTGGTGCAGAGGGGGTAAATAATCTCTTTGTCAGCTCTGCTGAAGTTGGAAGTCATTATCCACATGACTCTTTTCCGAGCGGACATGCTCAAGGTTCTACAACACTTTGGGGCTTTCTAGCTTATCAAAGTCGTTCATCTCTTTTTATGATCGGAAGTATCGTGTTGATTTTGTTGGTTTCTATTTCAAGACTTTATACAGGTTTACATTGGCCAACGGATATCATTGCAGGGATAGGTTTAGGAATAGGGATTATTATTGTTTCCATGTTTGTGGAGAAATTTTTATCAACGATTGGCATTGGTGTTAAGTGGCTTCTAGCAATCATTGTACCAATTCTTTTATTATTGATTTTCCCAGAGGAAGAAGGCTTTAAATTTGCTGGAATTCTATTAGGGGCAGGAATTGGATATTTATTAGAAGGTAAATTTGTAAACATGGAGATAAATCGCAGTCTACTGAGAAAGGCAGGAGCTTTTACAATTGGAATAGTTGGTATGTTTGCTATTCAAGTTGGGTTAAAAGAAGTTTTTCCAGAAGAATATATTTTCGACTTTATTCGATATGGCTTAATAGGTTTATGGGGATTATTTCTAGCACCAATCGTATTTGTTAAGCTTCGTATTTATGAGCAAGAAAACAATAAACATCTTCCTATGCAAAAGATGATGTAAATGAAAACAGCAGGAAAAGCACCGATAATCGGTGCTTTTCCTGTTGGTATATTGATAGAGATAAGCAAACAGACTCTAGTAAAGGCTGCTTTCGTATAGTTTGTTGCTTTCGTAAAAATCCCAAAAGCCGGATTTTTACACATAAACAACAAGATATCACTATTTATTTAGTAAGCATTGCTCTTTTCTTACTTTTTCTACTAGGGAATTCTTCATCTAAGGAATTTTTCCAATTACATTAGGTTAAAAAGCAACAAGTTTTTTTGTGCGACGAGTAACCGCAGGAGCAATGTTTACGAAAAGTGCCTTAGGATTATAAAGCTGGAGTAATGTAGGCCATGTTTCCAGTAATAAGTAATAATCCTAGGATGATCAAGAAAATCCCACTGATTATAGATATGACTCGAAGGTGGTTTTTAACTGTATTCAAGAATTGAAAACCGAGAGTACTCAATATTCCAATAAGTAAAAAAGGTAAACCTAATCCTAAGCCGTAAACAAATAACAGTCTACCACCACGCCACATTGTGTCTGATTCTGCAGCCATAATTAAAATAGAGCTAAGCATCGGCCCAATACACGGAGTCCAGCCAAAGCCAAAGGCTAGCCCCATTAACGCAACACTCCACAAACTGTTTTTCCTTTTAAATAAGAAATCTAAACGGAACTCTTTGTTTAATACTTGAAATTTTAGCAAGCCTAGTAAGTGAAGACCAAATAAAATTACGATAAAACCAAACAGTTTCGAGAAGTTTTCAGAGTAGCTTAAGGCTTTTGAGCCAATTGTTGAAGCGGTCATCCCAAGTAAAATAAGCGGAATAATCAAACCAATAATAAACATACAAATCCTTACAAGAATTTGTTTTCGATGGTGCCGATTATCAATTAGCTCAGTGACCGAAAGTCCAGTAATAACAGCTAAGTAGCTAGGGATTAATGGAAGAATACATGCAGATGTAAAAGACAAAATACCTGCAGTTAAGGCTAGGATATAGTCCATAATCTACGCTCCTTGGCCGTGGAACTTATCGAAAGCATCTTCGTAGCGCTTGAGAAGTTCGTCTGAGTCCAAAATAATATACGGGTATGCCCCTAAGCTATTACCTTCCTCGTCAAAGAACACATAGGTTGGTGAAACGTTTACTCCATAATGATTTGCGATACTACGATCTAAATCAATACCATACAAATGGGTCGCTTTATACTCATTTTCAAACTTATCCTGAATTTCGTTACGTTTACCATAAAAAACGATCGTGATGACTTCAAATTCATCTTGTTCTTGGGCGAATTGCTGGATAAAGGGCATTGAAAAGCTACAGCATTCACAAGGGACGGCAACAAATTGTAGAATAGTTTTCTTTTGGCCAATATATTGATCTAGTAAAATAGGTTCTTGGTCGTTAAAGCGTTCTACTGTGATAATATCCGGATTTTTATCAACTGCAAAAAAACCGTATAGGGTATACCCGATTCCGCCAATAATAAACATGATTAGGACGATAGAAATTTTGTTTATCACCTAAATACCTCCTATACCTCTGTAAGTTAAACTGATAAAATAGTTTTGGAAAGCAACCTAGCAACGATACCATATTTGTTGTACATATACAATCATACTAGAAAAGGGGGTGACTTATATTTGAAAATTTTTAACTTATTTATGACAATTTTTATTGTGATAATGTTAGTAACTGGTTGCAACAACCAAAACCATCCTTCCATAAACGTAAAATTTCTGAATGAAGGTCAAATT